>NZ_CP076060.1:3322500-3607341 GCF_018729255.1 Cupriavidus sp. EM10 | reverse complement strand
CGTGTCGGTCGGCTGCGCACCGGCGGCGGCCGGCTGCTGGGACGGCACGCGATACGAGCGGGCGCTGGCCTCGGACGCATCCATCTGGGCCACGTCGATGTCGCCCATGTCCTGCATCGGCATATTCGCGCCGGCCTGCAGCGGATGCCCGGTCGGCGCCGCGCCGCGGTGCGGCATGGCACCGGGGCCGACCGGGTAGGGCGCCTGACTGGCCGGCGCGCCATAGCCCGGTTGCCCGCCGTTCGGCTGGCCGGGATGTTCGTGATAGCCGCCCGCCTGGTGCGACTGCGGATGCTGTGCCGGGGCGTGGCCATGTGCCTGGCCATACGCCTGGCCGGACATCCCGGCAGCGCCCGGATAAGGCGCGGCGACCGTACCCATGCCAGCGGGCGTCATGCCATCGTGGCCGCCCTGCTGCATGGCTTGCTGCGTGTAAGTAGCCGCACGGCCCGAAGCTGCGGGGTCCAATACGAAGTGGACGCTAACTTGCGTTTCCCAGTATTCGCACGCAAGCGCGGTGATGCGGCCCGAAAACTGGCTCTTGACCCAGTCGAGCTTGAAGCGGTTGGGCGCGGCAATCCGCAGCGCATGCGCTTCCTCGTCGAAGGCGACGGGCGCCAACGGCTTGATCCAGGTTTTGAATTGTTGGGGCGTCAGTTCGCGCTCGAGTTGCGCGGCTGCTGCCTGCCAGAAATCTTGCATGTGTTCTTCTGAGTGACCGTGTCATCGCGCCGATGGCACGTCACGGGTGGACGCGGCGCTTGCGTACCGGGCTGCTGGACATGCCTCGTGCGTCATATTCCAGACGCGAAAGGCAATACACCGTCCACGCATGCAGGGCATCGCAACGGCGGTTCCGATCGGCATACATCGCGGTATACCGAGGCAGGCAGTCCCGGGTTGTGCGTGCGCCACGCGGCCCGTGTAGTGTTTGGACCCGGATTGTACCCCCCGCTCCAAGTTATCCACAAAGGATAACCCTGTGGACAAGTTGTGAAAAATCAGTGGATTTGTGTGCACAACCGGTGCGGAAGGCCCGCCACGCAAGGGCTCTCCGAACCCGATAATCCATCGGAAACAAGGACTTGACCTGCAGGGATACCGCCAATAGGTGACCGGGAATACCCACAGAGTTACCCACCGATCATTGTGGACAATGGTGCACCGGCGCTTCGGCGTGGTTTGTGGCGGCTTGCACCGCACATCGCGCAAGCAGGCCGGAATTGGCCATCCGGCGCCTTGACACTCGCGACGAAAATCGGTTAAATGGCGGGTTCTGCGATGCGGCAGGGATCACGTATGCGCATCGCCGGGTCTGGCCTGTACCGCTATATGTAAACATGTGCGGCATCGGGCAAGCGGCCTGATCCCCGCCAGCGCTTCGGCCCCACGGCCTGAGCCAGCGGCGGCCGGCAGCAAGACAGAACCAGAATCGTCGGCATCGCCGCAGCAACCTCACCGAGTACCGAGCGTCTGCAATGCGGCAGCCCCATGCGAACCATACGCGGCGGCCAAGGCGCTCCGGCATCGGCCGACGCCCGGAAAGCCCGGATCAACCAGAGAGTGCAACATGAAACGTACCTACCAACCTTCCGTTACCCGCCGCAAGCGTACCCATGGTTTCCGCGTGCGCATGAAGACCCGCGGCGGCCGTGCCGTGATCAACGCCCGCCGCGCCAAGGGCCGCAAGCGCCTGGCAATCTGAGGGCCGGGCGACCGGCCCGGATGGCGGTCAGCGTGACGGTTCGCCGTCTGCGTTGCACCTGTTGTCCGGTCCAGCGCCTCGCACTCAGGATGGCCAGGACCGCCGCCGCCGAAGCCCGGCTTGTCCGCTAGCTTTGACCAGCGTGTCGACCCATGCCTTCCCCAAAGCCGCGAGGCTGACAAAGACGGATGAATTTTCATCCGTTTTTGCTTTGCGGCCCCGGCGTCGCAGTACGCACTTCGTGCTGTATGTGCGACCGAACGGCCAGTCGCAGGCCAGGCTGGGCATCGTCGTGGGCAAGAAATTTGCGCCGCGGGCCGCCGAGCGCAACCTGGTAAAGCGGATGGTACGGGAACTGTTTCGCAGCCGGCAGGCCCAATTCGCGGGCCGCGATATCCTGTTGCGGTTGCAGGCAAAGTTTCCGCGTGCGGACTTTGCCAGCCGGTCGGCCATACGGCGTGCCTGCCAGGCCGAAGTTGGCGGCTTGCTGGACGTGGCCGCCAGGCCCCTGCCACCTGCGCCAGCCGTCCCGGCATCCGGCGAGCCATCCGCATCGGCCGCTCCTGCCGCGCCTCCCGCGCCAGCCTGACCCATCATCATGAAGCGAATCCTGCTAGCCCTGCTGCGCATCTACAAGATCGCCCTGAGTCCGTACCTGGGCTCGCAGTGCCGCTTCCTGCCAACTTGTTCCGACTATGCCCGCGACGCCATCATCAGCCATGGCTCCGCGCGTGGCACGTGGATGGCCGCATGCAGACTCTGCCGTTGCCATCCTTTCGCAAAGGGCGGGTATGATCCCGTGCCCGAGCCTGTAGTACACGGAAACGCCTCCGCGGTGCCTCCCGCAGCCACCGCGTCCGGCCGCCCGTCCATCACGGTCCGGCTCCCCAGACCCTGATTCCCCCAGACCATAGCGAGACATGGATATCAAACGCACCATCCTGTGGGTCATCTTTTCGATGTCCCTCGTGCTGCTCTACGACAACTGGCAGCGCGCCAACGGCCACGCGTCGATGTTCTTCCCGAGCGCCAACACGCAACAGCAGGCCGCCCCGGCCGGTGGCGCGAGCGGCGCCACGGCGCAGGGTGACGTGCCCAAGGCCAACGCCACTGGCGCGTCGGCACCGGGCGCTGTTCCTGGCGCCCCGCAGGCGGCTGCGCAGCCGGCTGGCGAGAAGGTCATTGTCACCACTGACGAAGTGCGTGCCGAGATCGATACCGCCGGCGGCATCCTGTCGCGCCTGGAGCTGCTCAACGAGCACGAGAAGGACGGCAAGCCGGTTGTACTGTTCGAACGTGACGCTCAGCGCACCTATCTGGCCCGTTCGGGTCTGATCGGCGGCGACCTGCCGAACCACACCACGGTGTTCACGGCGGCCCCGGGCGCCCGTGCGCTGGCGCCGGGCCAGGACAAGCTCGACGTCGTGCTGACCGCCGAAAAGGGTGGCGTGAAGTTCGTGAAGACCTATACGTTCCGCAAGGGCAGCTATGTGGTCGACGCGCGCTTCGACGTGACGAACGCCGGCACCGCGCCGGTCTCGCCGACGCTGTATCTGGAACTGGCGCGTGACGGCACCAAGGTCGAGCAGTCGCAGTTCTACAGCACGTTCACCGGCCCGGCCATCTACACGAACGCCGACAAGTACCACAAGATCACGTTCGAGGACATCGCCAAGGGCAAGGCCAGCGTGCCGGCCGCCACGGACAACGGCTGGGTGGCGATGGTGCAGCACTACTTCGCCTCGGCCTGGATTCCGCAGAACGGCAAGCAGCACAGCTTCTACGCCGAGCAGATCGATCCGAACCTGTACCGCGTGGGTATCCAGCAGCCGCTGGGCCAGATCGCCCCGGGCGCCACGGTGAGCACCGATGCCCGCCTGTTCGCCGGCCCGCAGGAAGAGCGCATGCTCGAGCAGATCACGCCTGGCCTGGAACTGGTCAAGGACTATGGCTGGCTGACCATCCTGGCCAAGCCGCTGTTCTGGCTGCTGGAAAAGCTGCACGGCTTCCTGAACAACTGGGGCTGGTCGATCATCGCGCTGACGGTGCTGATCAAGCTGGTGTTCTTCCCGCTGTCGGCTGCCAGCTACAAGTCGATGGGCAAGATGAAGGACCTGCAGCCGCGCATGACGGCCATCCGCGAGCGCTACAAGGGCGACCCGCAGAAGATGAACTCGGAGATGATGGCGCTGTACCGCACCGAGAAGGTCAATCCGCTCGGCGGCTGCCTGCCCATCGTGATCCAGATCCCGGTGTTCATCGCGCTGTACTGGGTGCTGCTGTCGTCGGTGGAAATGCGCGGCGCGCCGTGGCTGGGCTGGATCCACGACCTGTCGGTGCCGGATCCGTTCTACATCCTGCCGATCGTGATGGCCGTGTCGATGTTCGTCCAGACCAGGCTGAACCCGACCCCGCCGGACCCCGTCCAGGCCAAGGTCATGATGATCATGCCGCTGGTGTTCTCGTTCATGTTCTTCTTCTTCCCGGCCGGCCTCGTGCTGTACTGGGTGGTGAACAACATCCTGTCGATCGCCCAGCAGTGGCAGATCAACCGCATGCTCGGCAAGGGCAAGACCGCGGCAGTGGCCAAGAGCTGACCCTCCCGGTTGCAACCCGACCCACGAAAAACCCGGCTTTCTCGCCGGGTTTTTCTTTTTCGGCTTTCCTTTTTCGAGCTTCGCTTTCGGAGTATGCTTGTAGTCTTATGTCTTATATAAGACTTAAGCCCATCAACCGGACGAAGGGGATACGCCATGACATGGTCGGCCAGCCAGTACGTGCAATTCGAGGATGAACGGACCCGCCCGGTGCGGGATCTGGTCGGGGCCATCCCCACCGCCAGCGCCCGGCGCGTGGCCGACATCGGCTGCGGCCCCGGCAATTCCACTGAAGTCCTGGCGGCCCGCTACGCCGATGCCGAGGTCACGGGGCTGGACAGCGATGCCGACATGATCGCCGCCGCCCGCAAGCGCCTGCCGAACCTGCGGTTCGACATCGCCGACGTTACGCAATGGGCCGATGGCGGCCCCTGGGACGTGATCCTGGCCAATGCCGTGTTCCAGTGGGTGCCCGATCACGCCACGCTGTTTCCGTCGCTGATCAGCAAGCTGGCGCCGGGCGGCAGCCTGGCCGTGCAGATGCCGGACAACCTCAACGAGCCGCCGCACCTGCTGATGCGGGAGACCGCGCTGACCGGCCCCTGGGCGCCCAAGCTGGCGGCGGCCGCCGACGCCCGCACGGCGCTGGCGTCGGAGCGCTGGTACTACGAATTGCTCAAGCCGCATTGCGCGCGGGTGGATATCTGGCGCACGATCTACCAGCATCCGCTCAAGGGTGGGCCGGCGGCGGTGGTCGAATGGTTCAAGGGCAGCGGCCTGCGGCCCTTCCTGGCGCCGCTGGACGAGGCGGAAAAGGCCGAGTACCTGCGCCAGTACGAGGCGGCGCTGGCCAAGGTGTTTCCGGCGATGCCCGACGGCACCGTGCTGCTGCCGTTTCCGCGCGTGTTCATCGTGGCCACGCGCTAGGGCCACGACAGGACGGCGGGCGACGGCCACGGCGTGCGCCATCGCCTACACTAGACGGACGTTGCGCAGTTACTTTCCTTCCACTTCGGGGACATCGCAATGAGCCGTCAGCCCGTGCTGCACCGGAAGATGCGTCCCGCCACCGCTTTCGTCGCCCTGGGCGAATCGGGGCTGCGAGCCGTTCACGATCGGCTGGACGCCCTGAAGCATCGCGACGAAGTCGAGGATGTGCACGAGTTGCGCGTCGCCGTGCGTCATCTTCGCGCGGTGGCATGGGCCTTCGGGCCGGTGCTGCCCCGCCAGGTCAAGGCGCGCTGGAAACAGGCCCTGCATGACGTGGCCGACGCCGCGGGCGACGTGCGCGACTGGGACGTGTTCATCGCCGAAACCCTGGCCCCGGCCCTGGAAAAGCAGCCCGAGGACGCGCTACTGGTGGCGCTGATCGACATCGCCCAGGCGAAACGCACGGTGGCCCACGCCGAGATGATGACAAGATTGTCACGATACCGGCAGGCGCCGCTGCCCACACTGAGTCGCGACCTGCTGCATCTTGCCCAAAGCGACACCCGGGGCAGGCTCGAAACCTTCGCCCCGAAGCGCATTCGCAAGGCACGCGACAAGGTCCGGGAGCGGGCCCGCATCGCGCGCGACGGGAAGACCGAACACGTCCACAAGCTGCGTATTGGCAACAAGCGCCTGCGTTACGCGATCGAGTCGCTGTCGGACGTGCTGCCCGGCCGCTACCGCAAGCGCCTGCGCAAGAAACTGGTGGCGCGGCAATCCGAACTGGGCGCCGTGATCGACGGCGCCGTGGCGCGCCGGCTGCTGTGCGAATGCCTCTCGGTCGATCCACCCACCGACTCCCAGGCATGATCCGCGGCCCGTCAGGCCCATGGAGCGATCTGCGACAATACTGCACATGACTGCAACCCAGCTTCCCATTGCCGCCATCGCCACCGCGCCGGGCCGCGGCGGCATCGGCGTCGTACGCGTATCGGGCCCCGACGTGGCCAGCGTCATGCGCGCCGTCTGCGGCCGTGCGCTGCAGGCGCGCCACGCCACCTACCTGCCGTTCCTGGACGGCCAGGACAAGGTCATCGACCACGGCCTGGCGCTGTACTTTCCGGCCCCAAATTCCTACACCGGCGAAGAAGTGCTCGAACTGCAGGGCCACGGCGGCCCGGTGGTCATGCAGATGCTGCTGTCGCGCTGCCTGGAAGCGGGCAAGGACATCGGCCTGCGCGTGGCCGAGCCGGGCGAGTTCACGCGCCGTGCCTTTCTGAACGACAAGCTCGATCTGGCGCAGGCCGAAGCCGTGGCCGACCTGATCGAAGCCAGCACCGAGGCCGCCGCGCGTTCGGCCGCCCGGTCGATGGAAGGCGAGTTCTCGCGGGCGATCCACGCGCTGGTGGAACAGGTCATCCATCTGCGCATGCTGGTGGAGGCCACGCTCGACTTCCCCGAGGAGGAAATCGACTTCCTCGAAGCGTCTGATGCACGCGGCCAGCTGACGCGCATCCGGGAGAGCCTGGCTGGCGTGCTGAAGCAGGCGCGGCAGGGGTCGCTGCTGCGCGAAGGGCTGTCGGTCGTGCTGGCCGGGCAGCCAAACGTCGGCAAGTCGTCGCTGCTCAACGCGCTGGCAGGCGCCGAACTGGCCATCGTCACGCCAATCGCGGGCACCACGCGCGACCGCGTGCGCGAGACCATCCAGATCGACGGCATCCCGCTGCATATCATCGACACCGCCGGCCTGCGCGACGATGCCGCCGACGAGGTGGAGCGCATCGGCATCGAACGCACCTGGGATGCCATCCGCCGCGCCGACATCGTGCTGCACCTGGTGGATGCGGCCGACTACCTCGAACACGGCATTTCGGAAACCGACGATCACATCGACGACCGCCTGAGCGGCCAGCTACCGCCGGGGTCGCCCATCGTGCGCGTGGTCAACAAGATCGACCTGGCGCCTTCGGCCGGCGAGATGGGCTTCGGCGGCAATCGCCCGCACGTGGTGGCCGCCAACGGCCCGAATCCCACCGAGATCTGGATCTCGGCGCGCACCGGCGCCGGCATCGACCTGATGCGCCGCGAACTGCTGCGGCTGATCGGCTGGCAATCGGGCAACGAGGGCACCTTCCTGGCCCGCGAACGCCACCTGACCGCCTTGCGCAACGCGCAATCGCACCTGGACTGCGCCGTGGAACGCGCCGAACAGAACGCCCAGGCCCTGGACCTGTTCGCCGAGGAACTGCGGCTGGCGCAGGACCACCTGAACAGCATCACCGGCGAGTTCACCAGCGACGATTTGCTGGGGACGATCTTCACGCGGTTTTGTATTGGGAAGTGAGTGGGAGGCGGCGATTCGCCCGCACTGAAACAGCACAACCACTGCGCGGGATCAACCGGAAACACCTCTTCTTCGCCGCTGGCTGGCAAGGGATTTCGGTACAATCGGCATCCGTTGAGGACCCGTAGCAACGGGAAATTTTTCTTTTGGGAGGGAACATATGAAGCTGACAGGCATCGGCCTGTACACCTTTCCAGAAGCATCCCGGCTGACGCGCATCCCCATTCGCGATCTTCGGCGTTGGTTGGACGGCTACGCTTACAAGGAACGGCAAGGCCAGACACCTTCCACGATACCGCCGCTCTGGAATACGGAACTCTCAAATACGGAACTTGACGGCATCAGCTTTCATGACCTCCTCGAAGTTCGATTCGTAAAGGCATTCCGACAGCATGGCGTAAGCTTGCAGACCATCCGCGTGGCCAGTGAGCGGGCCCGCGAACTGTTTGCGAGCGACTATCCCTTCACCTCACGGAAATTCCGGACGGATGGACGAACTATCTTCGCTTCCGCGATGGAGGAAACCGGCGAGACCGAATTGCTGGATCTGGTGAAACAACAATACGCATTCCGAAGGGTCATCGAGCCGTCGTTGTACAGCGGCATCGAGTTCGGCCCCGATGACGCCGCCACCCGCTGGTTTCCGTCACCGCGTAGCAAGGCCGTTGTCCTCGACCCGCGCATTGCTTTCGGCAAGCCAGTCGTCTCGGATGGCGCTGTCAGAACCTCAATCCTTCACGAAGCCTATCAAACGGAAGGCGACAAGAGTCTCGTTGCCAGGCTCTACGAAATACCGGTCGCCGCCGTGGACGCGGCCATCGCGTTCGAGGAAGGGTTGGCGTCATGAAGTTCTTCTTCGACAACAACCTGCCTCCCGCGCTGGCCAAAGCACTCCACGCGTTATCCGAGCCGACCGGCCACTCGGCCTCCCACCTCAGGGACATGTTTCCGGCCGCCATACCCGACGCGGAGTGGATCGACGCCTTGGCCAGCGAAAGCGGCTGGTCCATCGTCACGCACGACAAGCTCAACAAAGGCCTCGAACGGGAGGCTCTCCGCCGGGCGGGCCTGATCGTGTTCTTTCTGGACAGGGGCTGGTCAAATCATTCCTTCTGGGACAAGGCGCACAACCTGGTTCGGTGGTGCCCTCGGATCATCGATCAGTCCGGCGGCATGCGAGGCGGGGCCGCGTTCAAGGTGCCCTACAATTTCTCGGGAAAAGGGCAGTTCGAGCAGGTCATCCTCTAGATCTCTAGATTTCTGGTGGCACAGTCATGGAGACAATGCCTTTGCCAGCCTCCGGCAAGTCTCGCCCCCTCACCCCCGGCGAGCAAACCCTCGCCCGTTCCGTCTTCGCCGATAGCATCGACTACGCGGCGGTTCGTATCCATCACCGCAACTTCGTCTTCTGGCAGGGGCGAACTACATCATCACCCCCAATGGTCATATCTACCTGGGCCGCAAGCTGCGGGGGCTGGCCGACTTCAGTGCGGCGGGGCTGGCGATGCAGGGGCTGTTCATCCACGAGATGGCGCACGTGTGGCAGCACCAGCAGGGCCTCAATGTGTTGCTGCGGGGCGGGCTGGAGCAGGTGTGGCACTTCTGCGGCTTCAACCAGTACCGCTACCGGCTCGAAGCTGGCAAGGCACTGGGGCAGTACAAGCTCGAGCAGCAGGGCGAGATCCTGCGCCACTACTTCCTGGCGCAGCATGGTCAGGCCACGCCGTACAGTCGGGCCGAATACCTGGCTGCACTTGGCGGCAAAGCTGGCAGCCACGGGCCGACCATCGTGTGACGCGTCGGCGGCATGGCGGGTGAAGGAAGCCTCCATGCCGGTGCGTTGACTTGCATGCCGATGTAGCGGACCATCGGCCACATCGCAATCTGGAGCTGACCATGCCGCGCGTATCGAAAGCGGAAGCGGAGAAGAACCGCGCCATCATCGAGCAGGTGTCGTCGCGGCTGTTTCGCGAGCAGGGCTTCCACGGCATCAGCGTGGCTGACCTGATGGGCGCCGCCGGGCTCACGCATGGCGGCTTCTACGGCCATTTCGAATCGAAGGATGCCCTTGCGGCCATCGCCTGCACCCGGGCGTTCGAGGAGTCGGAGGGCCGGTGGCGCAAGCGCGTCGGCGAAGCGCCCGACCATGCCGCCGCGCTGGCGTCGCTGATCGACGGGTACCTCTCGGCGCGCAATCGTAACAATGCTGGCACAGGTTGTCCGGTACCGGCCTTGGCCAGCGACGTGGCCCGCGAGTCCGACGACAAGCCCGTGCGGGCCGCCTTCCACGAAGGGCTGGAGGGATTGGTCGACATCCTGACCGAGGTGCAACCCGATGCCGATGCCCGCGCACGCCGCAGCGCGGCGCTGGCGCAGATGGCCACGCTGGCCGGCGCGGTGCTGCTGTCGCGCGCCACGCAGGGCACGCCGATGTCGAACGAGATTCTGGCCGCCGCGCGGGCCTGGCTGCTGCAGGAAGGCTGACGTGGCGCCAGGCGCGCTACACTGGCGGACTTCGCAGTCCGTACCGTTTCAGTCGCCCCCCAGAAGCCCGCCCGATGTTGAGTCGCACCAGACAAACCCTTATCGCCGTTGTTGCCGTCGTCGTCCTGATCCTGCTGTGGTTCGTTGGCAATGAAAGGCACGACGAGGCGCCGGTCGCCACCGTTGCCACCCCGAAGAAGCCGCCAGCCTGCCGCGCGGCATTCCGCGCAACGGCACGCTCGACCCGATCAGCATCGATCCGAACCGTCCTGCCGATCTGCTGCCCCAGTACCAGGCAGACGGCCTTGCCGACGACTATCGAAGCGACGCCGCAGCCGCCGACGACCGCTACCGCGGCCGTTATTTCATCGTCGAAGGCGTGGCCAGTGGCGTGCGCCGCGATGGCGACAACCTGGTGCTGGAAATCCGCACCGACAATCCGGGCCTGGTGGTGCGCGCCGCGCTGCTGCGCCAGCAGATCTGCGGCCCCGGCACCCGCGCCTGCGAGGTCGAGGCGCGGGCCACGATGGTCCGGCGCGGCCAGAAGGTGGCCGTGGAATGCACGGGTGCGGGGCAGGGCGATGGCGGCACGCCGTTGCTGTCCGAATGCCTGATCCGGGGCGGCGCGAACTGAGACCCCCGTTCGCGACCGGAGCGGCGGACGTGCCAGACGCCAGCTTTACGTCACTTCCGCGATTTGCGGCATCTGTCCCCCGCTGTTCCCCGCATTGATTGCCCGCCGGCACGCCTACATTACGCAGGCATGCTGCCGGCAATGCGTCCCTGAACCGCCTCTCGAAGTCCGAGGAGGATCCGGACGGCCGGCGCCCTAGCCGACGCGCATCCAGGATCCAAGATGAAGAGAGCAACGATAGCCGCCACGCTGGCCCTGCTGGCCACGGGCTGTTCCACTTACCAGAGCGTGACGCCGGTCGACCGCGCAGACCAGGTCGACCCGATCGCCGGCTACCAGAACGGTGCCTATGGTGGCCCGGCGCAGTTCCGCGTCGACGGCAATCGCGTAGTGGGCGCCGATGGCGCGCTGTTCTGCGTGATCACCCACCAGGTCAACGGCAACGCCTTTGTCGAGGACTTCGCCAATTCGCTGCGGGCGCGCAACTTCGAGGTGAAGATGCTGCCGCCCTATTCGTCGGTGGCGTTGTGCCCGATGACGGCCGTCTACTCGGCCCAGCGTCAGACCTACATCACGCCGTTCCTGGTATCCGCCGACATCACCGTGTTCCGCAATGGCGAACGCGTGGGCAAGGCGGTATTCAACGCCAACCGCAGCGCGGGTGGCCTCAACCTGAGCAACTTCATCCAGCCCGATGCCAAGATCGAGGAGCTGGTCGACCGGCTGTTCCCGGGCCTGAAGCCCCAGCCGGTGCCGGCACAGGCGTCGCCCGCCGCGGCACCCGGACAGGCCCCCGCAGCGCCCGCGGCCTGACGCCACGGGCCTGGCCGCTCTGACCGCTCAGGCCAGACGGAACACCTCCACCGCCTGGCGCAGTTCCTGCGCCTGATGGTGCAGGCTCTCGGCGGCCGCTGCGGCTTCCTCCACCAGCGCGGCATTCTGCTGCGTGACCCCGTCCATCTCGGCCACCGCGCCGCTGACCTGGGCCAGCCCCTGCGACTGCTCGCGCGACGCCACGCTGATATCGCCCATCAGCGCCGCAATGCCTTCCACGCGGCGCACCACGTCGTCGATGGCCGTGCCGGCCTGCTGGACGGCCTCGTTGCCGCTCTTCAGGTCCGCCACGGTGCGCTCGATCAGCTGCTTGATCTCGCCCGCCGCGTTGGCGCTGCGCTGCGCCAGGCTGCGCACCTCGCCGGCTACCACGGCGAAACCGCGTCCGTGCTCGCCGGCGCGTGCCGCTTCCACGGCGGCGTTGAGCGCCAGGATGTTGGTCTGGAACGCGATGCCGTCGATCATGCCGATAATGTCCACCACCTGCTGCGCATTGCGATGGATATCGGCCATCGTGCCCACCACGCGGCCCACGGTGGTACCGCCCGCGCGGGCCGCATCGGCGGCGCTGGCCACGGCCGCGTTGGCGTCGTGCGCGTTGTCGGCGTTCTGCTTCACCGTGGCGGACAGTTGCTCGATGCTGGCCACCGTACGCTCCAGGCTGCCCGCCTGCGAGGCCGTGCGCGCCGACAGGTCGGCATTGCCGCTGGCAATCTGGCTGGTGCTGCCGGCGATGGCGCCAATGCTGCCGCGCACCTTGTCGACGATGCCGGTCAGGCCCTGACCCACGCCGTCGATGGCGCGCATCAGCTGGCCGATCTCGTCGTTGCGGCGGGAATCCAGGCGCGTCGTCAGGTCGCCCGAAGCCAGGCGGCCCGCCGCCTCGGCGGCCTCGCCCAGTGGATGGCTGACCATCCGGCGCAGCAGCCACCAGAACGCGGCCGACACCGCCAGGGCCACCAGCAGCCCGAAGGCCAGGAAGCGGTTGCGGCTGGCCACGAGTTCGTCGCGCAGCGAAGCCATCGGCACCGTGCCCGCGATCAGCCATTGCCACTCGGGATAGGTCACGAAGGCCGTGAGCCGCTCGGCCGGCGCACTGTTGCCAATGGCCACCGTGCCGGTCACGGCACCATCCCTGGCGGCGATCATGTCGCGGATCCAGGGCTTGCCGTCGGCATCCTTCGCATCGATCTGTACCGTGCCCTCGGAGCCCGAGCGGTCCACCATCACCTTGCCTTGGTCGGCGCCGGCCTTGGCGTCGATGACGATGAACTGGCCATCGGCGCCAATCGTCTTGCGGCGGATGCGGTTCTTCAGCGCGGCAAGCTCGGCCTCGACATTCACGCCCACGTAGAGCGCGCCGACGATCTTGCCGCCGGCGTCGCGCACCGGCTCGTACTTGCTCATATAGGGCTTGCCGAACAGCCAGGCCAGCGAACGGTACGACTTGCCCGCCGCCACGGCAGCATAGGCCGCGCTGGTGCGGTCCAGCAGCGTACCCACCGCGCGCTGGCCGTCCTGCTTCTTCAGCGACGTGGTCACGCGGACGTAGTCGTCGCCGGTACGGGCGAACACGGTGGCCACGACGCCGCCGGTATTGGCGAAAAAGCGATCCGGCACCTCGAAGCTGTTGTTCAGCAGCAGGTCGCCGCTGCGGAAGGCCGGGGTGGCCTTGCCCGCGACTTCGATGGTCTGGGACGGGTCCACGGCATACGGGCCGGGCAGTACCGACGCAAAGTTCATCAGGAAGCGGTCGGCTTCCTGCAACATGGTGTCGTCGAGCTGGGCCACCAGTTCGCGCAGGGTCTGGCTTTCGGCGCTGATGGCGTCGCGGGCCTGCGATTCGAGCTGATGCATGCTGCTGAGCGACAGCGCCAGTGAAAAGGCGCAGAAGGCAACGACCTGGACGGCCAGCACGACCAGCGCGATGCGCGTGCCGATGCTCCAGCTGCCGGCCAATGCGCGCACGCGGCCCGCCGCCGCCTGCTGGGGCAGGGTAAGGGAAGAGGTAGAAAACAAGGGGCGCTCCGTGAATAACGCCATGCGCCGTTATGACGCACGGGCGACGTCTGCTCTGACGGCAGATCGTCACAACGCTGTTATCGGATGACGAGACAAAGCCCTTGAGTTAAAGAAATGCTTAATCTAGCTGCCGCCGATATCTATCACGGCATGACAGGAAAAAACGGGCACCGGACGCAACCTCTTGTGGGGGCTACTTGCCGGTGCTGACCGCTGAAACACCCCTCTGCAACCAGTTTCAGTTTTTTATGATGGATTTCAGCCTTCGAGCTGTCCCAGACGCACCACGGTGACGCCGGGCCGCAGCTGGCGCAGCGACGGCATCACGAGCACGCAGTTGGCATACGGCGTGGTTACCGGCTGGCCATCTCGCCAGCCGATCACGGTGCCGGCGTCGGCAAACGTCTCCAGCCCCGTGTACGGGCCCGCAAAGCGGAAGTCCATGCTGCTGGCCACCACCGGCTCGGTCACGCGGACCACGCGCTGCGCGGCGGGCAGCGGGCGCAGCCAGCCGGCCGGCAGGTCGGCTTCGTCGACGATGCCGGCATTGAGCAGGAAGCGGGCGGTGCTGTCGCGGGCCACGTCCACGGCGGCCGTTTCCCAGTGCTGGCCGCACTCGATCAGCAGCGCGTTGCGCGGGCTGGCGGCATCGCCAAAATCCGCGTAGTCGCGCATGCGGCGGCCTTCGGGATGGCCTTCGTCGACGATGATGTCGGCCGGCGCGCCCACGGCGCGCGACAGCGCGATGCCCTTGTCCAGCGGACCCGAGACGATCAGCGGACGGCTTTTCTCGTGCATCGAGTGCAGGTCGAGCAACAGGTCCACCGTGTCGATGACCGGGCGCATGGCCCGCGCGCGGCGCAGTTCCGAGGAATCGCGCGACAGGTCGTCCAGCACGGCGGACGTCCACACGCGGTTGAAGTCCTGGTCGACAAAGCGCGAGGCGTCGGGCTTCGTCGCGTCGAAGGTGGCGTAGGCGTCGACATTGGCAAACGCCAGCGTCAGCTTGCCGCGCCGCGGACGCAGGCCATGATCGAGCAGGCCGGCCACGGTGATCGCGCCACACACCTCGTTGCCGTGCGTTAGTGCGTTGATCATCACATGCGGTCCGGGCAGGCCGCTGTCGAACGTGTGCACGTAGGCGATGCCCGCGTTGCCGTCGGCGTAGGGGCGGATATCGGGAAACTCGACCTCGACCGGATAGGCGTCGAAGGCGGGGGCGGTCTGTGTCATGTGAACTTCCAGTGATTCGCGCTGTTGTTCGCGCGGTTACTCACGAATGTCGGCGGCCTGCACGATCGTGCGGTACTTCGACGTCTCGCGCTTTACGAAGCTGCCGAACTGGGCCGGATTGGCCGGCTGCACCTCGACGCCGGCCTCGGCCAGCTTCTTGCGAACGTCCGGCAGGGCCAGCACGGCCTGCATCTCGGTATTCAGCCGATCGATAATTGGCTTCGGTGTGGCACCAGGCGCCATCAATCCGAACCATACTCCCATATCGACGCCCTTCAGCGCCGGGGTCTCGGCCAGCGCCGGCACGTTGGGGGCCACGCTGGCGCGCTTGGCCTCGGTCACGCCGTAGGCACGGACGCGGCCGGCCTGGATATGGGGCAGGGCCGACGACAGCACCATCACGGCCAGGTCGATCTGGCCGCCCAGCAGGTCGGTGGCCATGGCCGACGCGCCCTTGTATGGCACGTGGGTGATATTGACCTTGCCCTGCTGCTTGATCAGTTCGCCAGCCAGGTTCAGCGGCGTACCCACACCCGACGACGCGTACGACAGCGTGCCCGGCTTGGCCTTGGCCAGCGCCATCAGCTCGCTGGCGTCCTTGGCGGGCAGCTGCAGCTTGCCGACCAGCACCATCGGCTGGGTGCCTACGAAGGTGATCGGCGCCAGGTCTTTCTCGCCGTCGTAGCGCACGGCCGGATTGGTCAGGCGGGCAATCGACACCTCGCTGCCCGAACCCATCAGCAGCGTGTAGCCGTCGGCCTCGGCCTTGACCACCTTCTGCGCGCCAATCGTGCCACCGGCGCCGCCCAGGTTTTCGATCACCACGCTCTGGCCCAGGCGCTTGCCCAGCTCCGGCGCCACGGTGCGGGCCACCAGGTCGACGCTGCCGCCGGCCGTGTAGCCCACCACCAGCGTGATCGGCTTGGTCGGATAGCCGCCGGCCGCCACGGCACTGGTCGTGGCAGCGGCACAGATGGCAAGGGAAATGGCGGCAAGCGCGCGCAGCATCGGCTTCATGATTTCTCCGGCAGGTATCGGTATAGGGATGGTTTTCCGGCGATGGTAGAGAGCGCGGATCACTGCGGCATGCGGCTTTGGCAATGGGGGTTGCCGTTTCGGCAATGGTCGGGAATGGTGCGCGAGGCCGCACCTGCACTACCTTTGTGCAGCCTGCCAGAACGCTTCGGCCAGCGGGCGCATCGACGCGCGCGGCCGGTACAGGCGGATGTCGAGCGCCAGGTCGGCGCTGTCGGCGCCGTGCAGGTCTGCCCGCACCAGGCGGCCCGCGTGCAGGTCGTCGGCAATCAATCGCGCCGGCAGCCAGGCCAGGCCCATGCGCTGGCGCACCATCTCGTGGACCGACTCGGCGAAATCGCTGACGGCGATCACGTCGAGCTGGCTGGCCAGCTTGCGGCGCGCGATTTCCTGGTTGACCATGCGGCCCATGGTCAGCGTCTCGGCGTAGGCGATCATCGGCACCGGCACCGGGCGCGCACCCGCCTTCGGCTTCTGCAGCCGGAATTCCGGGCCGCCGCGCGCCGTGGCGGCCGACACGCAGACCAGCCGCTCCACCCCGACGGAGTGAAACCGGTACTGCGCATCGTCGAGCATGACGGGCAGGTCGTGCGGGCTGTAGCAGAGCAGGAAGTCGGCGTCGCCTTCGGTGAACATCTCCAGCGCGTCATGCGTGGAATGCGTCGAAAGCCGCGTCCGGAAGCCGGCGCCCGCGGGGTTGTCGCGCAAGGCGACGCGCAGGCCGGCCAGCCACGCCGGCACCATCGAACGGGCCAGCGTCTTGCCGGTGGCGATGGTGATGGTGCTGGCATCGGCCCGGTGCGCGGCCCGCAGTGCCACGCGCGTTTCGTCCAGCGTGCGCAGTGCGGTCTGGGCGGCTTCCAGGAACTGCCGCCCCTCGTGCGTGAGCCGCACGGGAAACACGCTGCGGTCGATCAGCGGCGCGCCGGCCCACACCTCCAGCGCCTGCATGCGGCGTCCGAACGCCGGCGGCGTGACGTTGCGCAGCTCGGCGGCGCGCGCCAGGCTGCCGGCCTGGGCCAGACATACGAAATCTTCGAGCCAACGGATATGCATGGGGACCGGGGACGTTGTTGGCGCATTGTAACGTCGCTGTCACGGTGTGCCGGCCGAGGCGTGGCGCCGCCGCGTGCCGTCGCTCGGCCTCGGTTAGAATTTTCGCCATGCCTTCCCCCAAGCGCGGCGCCAGCCCATCCTCCTCCGCTGCCGGCCCGTCCGATGCCACGCCATCGGACCGCGCCGCCTTTCCTGAATACACCATCGACGAACTGGCGCGCGCGGCCGGCACCACGGTGCGCAACATCCGCTCGTACCAGGATCGCGGCCTGATCGATCCGCCCGAGCGGCGAGGCCGCGTGGGCATCTACACGCAAACCCACCTGGGCCGCCTGCGGCTGATCCATCATCTGCTGGCGCGTGGCTATACGCTGGCCAACATCATGGAACTGCTGAAGGCCATCGTGGAAGGCCACGACCTGCGCTCGATCCTGGGCCTGGAAACCGCCATCAGCAGCCCGTGGAACAGCGAGGCGCCGCGCCACTATTCCTACCTGGCGCTGGCCCGGCTGTTCGGCCGCGCGATTTCGCGGCCGGCGCTGGCCAAGGCCATCTCGCTGGGATTGCTGGAGCCGGACGGATTCGGCTACCTGGCGCGCAGCCCGCGTGCGCTGGCGGCCGGTGCGGAAATGGCCCGGGCGGGCTTTCCGCTCGAAGACGTGCTCGACATCATCGATCACGCGCGCGGGCACTTCCAGGCCGTGTCCGACCGCATCGTCGGCATGGTGGTGCGGGAGCTGGACAAGTTCGGCGAAGGGCAACTGCCGCCGCCGTCGGAAGTGCCGCGCATCGTCGATGTGCTGTGGCGCATCCGCCCGCTTGCACTGGTGGCGCTGGAAACCGAGATGATGCGATCGCTGGAGATCTCGGCGAACAAGTACCTGGGCGACCGGGTGGCCGCGATCCTCGAACACCTGAACGACAAGCCGGCGTCATAGCAGGCTGACGAAGCACAACAAAAATCCTCTCCCGCGCACGGGAGAGGCAAATCACCTCAGCAATCCATCATCACGCCGCGCTGCGGATCGACGGCGCGCGCGTACTGGCCCCTGCGCGAATAGCCGTATCTTCAATTTCGGCGATCAGCGGCATGATCCGGCTCAACTCGGCGCGGTTGTCCTCGTCCCACGGATGGAAGCCCGGACGGAAGTAGTCGAACCACTCCGGAATCATCTTGCGCAGCACGCCCGGCGATCCCCACAGGAAGTTCACCACGCGGCCAAAGCCGAACAGCTTGTTGCGGCACGTCTTGTCGGCCATCACCAGCCGCACGTGGAACACGAACACCAGCGCCCAGAACGTCACCGTCGTCGTCAGCATCGTGAAGGTGCGCAGGAAGTAGCGATACGGCCCCGGCTTCATCACGGCATTCCAGACGTCGTAGGCCACGGCCTTGTGCTCGGTTTCCTCCAGCGCGTGCCAGGTCCACACCTGCCGGTAGCCGGGCTCGGACTCGCCCATGTGGCGCGGGTCGGACAGCATGCCGCCGGCCAGCATCGCCGTGTAGTGCTCCAGCGCGATGGTGTGCGCCAGCTGCCACGACTTCGGCAGGATCCTGCGCAGCAGGTTCAACAGCTTTGCCACCGCGTTGTCGAGCTTCGACGCGGGCAGGCCGGCATCGTCGAGCAGGCGGTTGTAGAGGATGTGCTCGCGCGTGTGCATCGCCTCCTGGCCGATGAAGCCGGCCACGGCCTGCTTGAGTTCGGGATCGGTCACGCGGTCGCGGTAGTTGCGCACGCTGTCCATGAAGAAGCGTTCGCCGGCCGGAAAGAAAATCGACAGCGCGTTGATGAAATGGGTCACGTGCTGCCCGCGCTCGTGCCAGTCGCAGATGCGTTCCGGCGGGAGGTGGGGATGCACGTCTCGACGGACTGGCATCATGATGTGAGCTCCTGTTGCTGGGTGGTGGGCGCCGTGCGGGCACCGTCTAGGAAGCGCAGCAGGTCGGCAGCCACGCGCTGCGGGTCTTCTTCCATCGGCACATGGCCAAGGCCCGCGTAGCGGTGCAGCGTCACGTCGGGGATACGTGCCGCGAACTCCGCGGCATGCGCGGGCGGAATCCAGCGGTCGCGGTCGCCCCACAGCACCAGCGTGGGTTGGCGCACGCCGCGCAGGCGTTCGGTGTCGAGCTGATCGAAATCGAGCTTCGGCACCATGCGGCCCACCGCCTCGCGGCTGCCTGCTGCGTAAAAGAAATCGACATAGCGGCGGAACGTGGCCTCGGGCACGCGCGCCGCATCGCCGTACACGTCGCGGGTGGCCGCCCGGATGATCCACTCGGGCAGCAGCCACGGCGCCGACCAGCGCACCGCCGCGTGGCGGAACAGGTCGATGTAGATCGGCAGCTTCATCGGAAAGCCGGCCGCGTCGATCAGCACCAGCCGGTTCACCATCGCCGGGCGCCGCGCCGCCAGGTCCCACGCAATCAGCCCGCCCAGCGAGTTGCCGATAAACGTGGCGCGCGACAGGCTCAGCGCGGCCAGGAAGCCATCGATAAAGGCGCGGTAGGCGTCGATATCCATCGTCGCGATGCGGCCGCGCGCGTCGCGCAGCGGGCCGGTCAGGCCGAACGGCGCGAGGTCCAGCCGGATCACGCGGTAGCGCTGGCGCAGCGCCGGCATCAGCCCTTCCCACGTGTGCAACGACGCGCCGAAGCCGTGGATCAGCACCAGCGGCTCGCCTTCGGGCACGCCCTCCTCGGTGTAGTGCACCAGCGCGCCCATCACCTGGATCCAGCGCGAGGCAGGCAGCGCATAGCGGCGCGCCAGCACGTCGCGCGACAGGCTGACCAGCCCCACGCGGCCCTGGCCGAACAGCCGCGTGAAGGTGCCGGGCGGCGACTGCAGCGCGGCCTCGCGCGACAACGCGGCGCGGGTCATGCGCGCTCTCCGCCGCGCGCCGGCGCCGTGGCGGCATCGGGCACCAGCTGTTTGCGCTTGCGCCGCGTCTCGCGCACCACCAGCGACTGGTAGGCGGCTGGCAGCAGCCGCGCCATCGCATCGGCGGCCACGGCATCGGGCCCAATCAGCACCCGCCGCTTGTTGGCGCGCACGCCATCCAGGATCACGCGCGCGGCCTTGTCGGCCGTGGTGATGAAAAACTTCTCGAATTCCTCGCGGCCCTGCTGCGCGTCGCGCACCAGCAGCCCGTTGACGCTGGGCGACACCCGGCTGGCGCGCGCGATATTGGTCTTGATGCCCCCGGGTGCACGGTGGTGGCCGAGACGCCGCAGTCCATCAGGTCCAGCTCCTGGCGCAGCGCTTCGGTGAAGCCGCGCACCGCGTACTTGCTGGCGTTGTAGGCGCCCATGCCCGGCTGCGCGAACAGGCCGAACACGCTCGACGTATTGACGACATGGCCTTCGCCGCTGGCCTTCAGGTGCGGCAGGAATGCCTTGGTGCCATGCACCACGCCCCAGAAGTTGATGCCGATGATCCATTCGAGATCGTCGTAGCTCATGCCCTCGACCGTGCTCGACAGCGCCACGCCGGCGTTGTTGAAGATCAGGTTCACACGCCCGTGGTCGCGCACCGCCGCATCGGCCCAGGCATATACCGCCGCACGGTCGGACACGTCGACCCGCGCGATGGTCGCCTTGACGCCCGGCGCGGCGCGCTGCACGTCAGCCAGCGTCTGCGCCAGCCCGGTCTCGTTGCAGTCGGACAGCGCCACGTGGCAACCCGCCTGCGCGAGCTGGATTGCCAGGCAGCGCCCCATGCCCGAGCCGGCGCCGGTGATCGCGGCAACCTTGTTGCGGAAATCCTTCATGCGTGTCTCCTGTGGTCTTGTGTCCCGTGTGCGGGGTGTCCTGCGGTGTTAGCGCGATGCGGCGGCAACGAAAGGAAAGTCAGGCGCGGATCGGCGCCGTGGGTGCGTCGGCCAGCGGTTCCACGCTGGTCTGGCGCACCGGCCAGCGTTCGTAGTCGCTCATGCGGAAGGTCTGCGTGGCGCGCCGGAACTGGAACGTGAAGCCCGGCCACAGCGTGGTGTTCTTGTTGCTGCGCGGGTCGATGTACCAGCTGGCGCAGCCGCCGGCCGCCCAGATCGCGTGGCCAAGCTTCTGCTGGATGCCGCGATTGAACGCCGCCTGCACCGGCGGGCGCACATCCACGGCCTGCACGCGCTCCTGGCGCATCTGGCGCAGCGCGTCGAGCACGTAGTTCACCTGCGACTCGATCATGAAGACCATCGAACTGTGGCCCAGGCCCGTGTTCGGGCCGACGATCATGAACAGGTTCGGGAAGCCTGCCACCGTGGTACCCAGGTACGCTTCGGCGCCGTCGCGCCACGCATCGAGCAGGTCGCGCCCGTCGCGGCCGACGATCACGCCGCGCGGCAGCGGATCGGTGGCATGGAAGCCGGTGCCCAGGATGATCGCGTCGGCGGGGCGACGGGTGCCGTCGCGCATCACCACGGCATCGGCTTCGATGTGGTCGATGCCCGTGGTCACGACATCCACATTGCTGCGAGTCAGCGCCGGGTAGTAGTCGTTCGAGATCAGCACGCGCTTGCAGCCGATGGTGTAATTCGGCGTCAGCGTCTGGCGCAACGCCGGGTCGCGCACCTGCTTCTTCAGATGCCGGCGCGCCACGCGCTCCACGGCCTTCATCAGTTTTGGATGAATGACGAAGCCCAGCACGCGCGATTCCAGCATCCAGTACAGGCCGGTGCGCATCAGCGCCTGCGTGAACGGCAAATGGCGGAACAGCCATTGCTCGACGCCCGTCACCTTGCGGTCGGGCTTGGGCATGATCCACGGCGGCGTGCGCTGGTACAGGTCGAGCTGCGCCACCTGTGGCGCGATCTGCGGCACGAACTGGATGGCGCTGGCGCCGGTGCCGATCACGGCCACGCGCTTGCCGGCCAGCGGATAGTCATGGCGCCATTGCTGCGAGTGAAAGATGGTGCCGGCGAATCGATCCAGGCCCGGGATATCGGGAATCGACGGCCGGCTCAGGCCGCCCATGCCGGCGATCAGCACCCGGGCGCGCACACGGCGGCCGTCGCGCATCGTCAGCCGCCAGAGCGCGGCGGGGGCATCCCATTCGGCGTGTGCCAGCTCGTGGCCCAGCCGCAGATGCGGGCGCAGGCCAAAGCGGTCGGTGCAGTGCTCCAGGTAGCGGCGGATCTCGGGCTGGGTCGAGAACATGCGCGACCAGTCGGGATTCGGCGCGAACGAGAACGAATAGAGGTGCGATTGCACGTCGCAGGCGCAACCGGGGTAGTGGTTGTCGCGCCAGGTGCCGCCCACCGAGTCGGCCTTCTCGAAGATCAGGAAGTCATCGACACCCGACTGCTTCAGGCGGATGCCCATGCCAAGCCCGGCAAAGCCACTGCCGATGATGGCGACATCGCACGCCTGCTCCGGCTCGATGGCAAGGGGACAGGCAGATCCACGGGTGCATTCATTGGGCCGCTTCCGGTGCAGGGCGCTGCCGCATCGCCATTCAGCGATACGTCATCGACACCATTGATTGTGACATTGAGTGATGTCATCCTAGGCACCGATTTCTGGCGGGTCAATGCGACGGTTTGAAGAATCGTTCTATTTTTGGACGATTTCCAGCGACGTATGCGGCACATAAAACGACGTCGGCGGCGGCGGCGCAGCATGGCGGGCGGAAGTCGGTCGTGCGTTTGAAACCGATGCCTCAGGCCGAAATATTTTTGGCGGCTTCGGCAGAATCGCAACGCATCACGGTCCGGCTGCGACGCTTCCATCAAGGCATGCCAGAACTCGTAGAAAAACCAACGGAGACACGATGCCAACCCCTGCCCACGCCGCATCCCCGCCCGATCCGTCGCGCCGCCTGTTCCTCAAGGTCGGCGCGGGATTCTCGGCGGCCATCGCCTGCTCGGCGCTGTTGCCCGCGCTGACTGGCTGCTCCGCGGCGGACACACCGCCGCAACCGGGCATGGCCTTCCTGCGGCCCGCCGATGTCGCCATCTTCCGCGCGCTGCTGCTGGCGGTGGCGATCGACCTGCAAGCCCTGGACGCGGCCACGCGCGGCCGACGCATCGACGCCGCCGTGAAGAACATCGACGGCACGATTGCCGCGATGGGCCAGAACGGCCAGCACGAACTGCGCAAGTTGCTGGATCTGCTGGCCAGCACGCCTCTGCGCTGGGCGCTGGCCGGCATCCGCACGCCGTGGGAGCAGGCCACGCCGGAGCAGGTGACCGCGTTCCTGGCGCGCTGGCGCGGCAGCCGCTTTGCCACGCTCAATGCCGGCGGCGTGGTGCTGGTGAAGCTGGCCAGCGTCGGCTACTTCGTGCTGCCGGAAACCTGGGCGGCCAGCGGCTATCCCGGCCCCAATCCCGCGGTCTACCGCGCCCTTCACAGCTAGTCCCCCGGCCGATACGACCATGCCGATCAATGACATTTACAGCGCCGGCATTGCGTCCGGCTGGAAGGTGCTGGACGCCGCCACCTTTACCGCGTCCCGCACGCTCGAAGCCGATGTCGCCATCGTCGGCAGCGGGGCGGGCGGCGGCATTGCGGCCGAGGTGCTCAGCGACGCCGGGCTCACGGTGCTGCTGCTGGAAGAGGGCGGGCTGCATACGTCCGACAGCTTCAAGGACATGGACGAAGCGCGCGCCTATCGCGAGCTTTACCAGGAGGCCGCCGCGCGCGCCACGTCCGACGGCGCGATATCGATCCTTCAGGGCCGCGCCGTGGGCGGCAGCACGACGGTGAACTGGTCATCAAGCTTCCGCACGCCGCCCCAGACCCTGGCGCACTGGGCCGCCGAACACGCGGTAATCGGACATTCCGAGGCGGACATGGCGCCGTGGTTCGCGCAGATCGAGGAACGGCTGGGCATGGCGCCGTGGGCGATGGACCCGAATCCGAACAACGCGGTGCTGCGGCGTGGCTGCGAAAAGCTCGGCTGGGAATGGCACGTGATTCCGCGGAACGTGAAGGGCTGCTGGAACTCCGGCTATTGCGGGCTGGGCTGCCCGGTCAACGCCAAGCAGTCGATGCTGGTATCGACCATCCCGAACGCGCTGGCGCGTGGCGCCACGCTGGTGCACCGGCTGCGCGTGCGCACCATCGACCATGACGGCAAGATCGTGCACGGCCTGACCGGGGAAGCGCTGGGCCACGACGGCTATACCGCCACGGGTATCCGCGTCGGCGTGCGCGCCCGGTACGTGATCGTTGCAGGCGGGGCGATCAACACGCCGGCGCTGCTGCTGCGCTCGCGCGTTCCGGACCCGCATGAACAGGTCGGTCGCCGTACATTTATTCATCCGGTGAATTTGAGCATCGCAGAAATGCCGGAGAAAATTGATCCCTATTATGGGGCGCCTCAATCGGTGGCTTCCGATCATTTCCAATGGCGCGACGGCGCAACAGGGCCCATGGGATACAAGCTCGAAGTGCCACCGATGTTCCCCGGCATCAGCGCCGGCGTGTTCAACGGCATGGGCAAGGCGCTGCAGCAGCAGATGGCCGCGTTGCCCCATACCAACGCCATGCTGGCCTTGCTACGCGATGGCTTCGTACCCGACAGCCCGGGCGGACGCGTAAGAATTGCAGACGACGGCAGCCCCATCCTGGACTACGAAGTGAGCGACTACCTATGGGACGGCGTACGCCGGGCCTACCTGAGCATGGCCGAGGCGCAGTTCGCGGCGGGCGCCCGGCGCGTGCGGCCGGCCCACCTGGATGGCAATGACTACACGACCTGGCCGCAGGCGCGCGAGGCCATCGGACAGCTGCCTTTGAAGAAATTCCGGGTGCTGCTGTTCAGCGCGCACCTGATGGGCGGATGCGCGATGAGCGAAGACCCGGCGCGCGGCGCGGTGAACAGCGCCGGGCGCCATCATCAACTGCAGAACCTGTACGTGTTCGATGGCTCAGCATTTCCGACAAGCATTGGTGCCAATCCCCAGTTGTCAGTATTCGCATTGACGGCGCAGAATGCCTCAGCGATGCGCAAGACCATCATGGCGTGATCGGATTCCTGCCAGGCAACGCGGTGCGTGGCAGGGCTTGCAATTTAGAGCAACTATTCGAAAAATGGTCTTGTGAAACGCTCGGAGCGCTGGATAGGCTCCCTACAACCGTTTGAAGCATCCGTATGCCAAAAGAGCCCGGAGCGGACGGTCGTGGATTTGTAGTCATTTTTTTGCAGGGGTCCACAGCGGTTTTTCAGCGAGAGACGCCCCCATGAAGACCGGGAAAACCACGGCAGGAGATACCAAGGCTCGCATCCTCGATGCGACCGAGAAGTTGTTCATTGAGGTTGGCTATGAAGCGACTTCGCTCAGGCAGGTCACGTCCCGAGCGATCGTCAATCTGGCCGCCGTCAACTACCACTTCCGTAGCAAGGAAATCATGATGCAGTCGGTGCTGAGCCGCCGGCTGGATCCGCTCAACACGCGCCGGATTGCATTGCTGGATGCCTGCGAGGCCCGCTGGCCTGGCAACGCCATTCGCTGCGAACACGTGATGGGGCCCTGTTCGTGCCCGCGCTGCAGATGGCGCGCGAGCCCGATATCGGCGGCCCGTCGTTCCTGCGCCTGCTCGGGCGCGTGTATTCCGATACCTCACCGTTCATCCAGTCCTGGCTGATGGGGCACTACGCACCCGTGTTCGGACGCTTCTTCGAGGCGTTTGCGCGCGCGCTGCCGGACGTGCCCCGGCAGGAACTGGGCTGGCGCCTGCACTTCGCCCTCAAGGCGCTGGCGGGCGTGCTGGCCGGCGACGAACTCGGCAACCTGATGCCGGCGTTCACGCAGGGCAAGCGCATGAGCGATGCACAGGTGCTGGCGCAACTGACATCGATGGTAGTGGCCGCCCTCAAGGCGCCGTCGCCAGCGTTGCAGGAGCTGGGCGCCCTGCAGGAAGTGTTCGAGATCGGCGAAGCCCAGCACGCCGACGAACAGGCCAGCCTGGCGGCGCTGGCTGCCACGGCCGATAGCGAGGCCCAGGAGCTTGCCGCCGCCACGGCTGCGGCAATGGGCCGCGCTCGGCGCAGTGCGCGCGCCGCCCGCAGCGAAACCGCCACGCGTCCGCCAACCGCCAGCATGGCGGTGCGGCGCGAGCACTGCGCCACCTTCCCCAGCAATCCGCTCGACGACTGGATGCGTACCCGCCCCAGGACATAGCGGCACGCCGTCGCGGTCTCCACCGGGACCGCGACACGCGCTGCGGCGAGCCGCGACGGTAACCGTCGCCTTTATCCACAACGTGTCGATCCGCCACGCCCAACGCGCGGCGTGACCCGCTGCGCGCCGCGGTTCTGGTGCGCCCCGACCTGCCGTCCAACACACGGCCGGGAGGACCCCGTCTTGCCTCAAAAAAACGAAGAAGCGCAAACACACTGGAGACCGCAATGAAGCAGATGTTCGTGATCGCCGCGTTCGGCGGCATTATCGGATTCGTGGCCACGCCGCCAGGCAGCCTGTTCCAGGCCCACGCACAGGGGGCACCGGCCGCGCAGGCAGCGCGTGCACCCACGCCCTACGACGGCCTGCCCACGTCGCAGCAGACCGCGCTGTTCGCCAAGCAGACCGCCAGCGGCGAACTGGCGTCGATGTCCGACGCGCAGGTACTGGCCGTGTTCGATGCCCTGCAGCCCGAGGCCTTGCTGACCTGGGCGCGCCAGGAAATCAACCGCTACCCCGAATACGAATACTGGATGACGCGCCAGGAGCGGCTGAACGGCCAGTGGCAGGACAAGCCCGCGCGCATGATGATCCGCTACCGCCATCTGCCGCGCCAGCTCTATGCGAAGTGGCTGCCCAACGGCGCGCAGGCCGGCCAGGAAATCATCTACGACGAGACGCGGCGCAAGGAAGAAATGTACGGCCATCTGGGCGGCCTCATGGGCTTCACGTCGATCTGGACTTCCATCGACGGCACGCTGGCGAAATCACAGTCGAACCATACCGTGCGCGACCTGGGCTTCCAGTTCGTGCTGTCGATGCTGGAGCGCGACGCCAAGACGCTGCGCGCCGCCGGCCTGTCCGAGAAGTACTCGCGTACCGAGATCGTGCAGGAACAGGGCGTGCGCATGGTGGCGCTGACGTGGGAACTGCCCGAAGGCGCGCCGAAGTACTACGCCAAGAAGGTACAGCTGATGTTCGACCTCAAGCATCCCTGGCCGCGCATGGAAACGGCGTGGGACGCCGACGGCAACATGGTCGAGAAGATCGTCTTCGAGAAGGCCGTGAAGAAGACGTTCGATGCCTCGGCATTCGATCCGGGCAACGGCGAATACAAGTTCTGATGCAGCCGCCGCCAGGCGCCATCCCCCGTTTGAATGTGCGCATATGTGACTGCGCACGCGGTTTGAACAGGGGCGCGAGGCGCTTGGCGGACAACGGCGGACGGCGCTGCGGCGATGTTTGGAACGAGCGCTCTATTGCGCGCAGGCGCTTGAAACGCGAGATTCCGACCACCGTGCGACACCTCGGCCACTGCCGGTGCGCGCGTCATAAGAACGAGGAGACAACCATGCAACAGTCGAACTTTCGACGCACCACTTTTGCCTTGGCTGGGGTAAGCCTGACGATCGCGCTGTCCGCCTGCGGCGGCGGCGACGGAGACCCTGGCGGCACCACGCCGCAAGCCGCAGGCCAGCAATGCGCCACCAATGGAACGTGTACGCCGTCGGGCCCCACGGTCAACCAGCCGGTGGCGGCCATCTGCCCCAGCGTGCTGGACTACAACACCACGTACACCGGTGGATCGGGGGCGGGCGAATTCGTGAAGATCCAGCTCGACAGCACGAAGGGCACGTATCGGATTCAGTTCCTGGAATCGCCGGTGCCACAAACCACCGCCGACGTGTACCCCACGCGCGCTGGCGTGACGGTCACCGGCACGATGTCCCATCCCACCCGGCCATTGCCCACGGAAGCGCAGAACAACTGCGCCTATGAGCTGAAAACCGCCACGGCGTCAGACGGCAGATCACAAGCACTGATCGACCCCGCCAACCCACCGATCCTGTTTGTCGGCAACGGCGTTGCCGGCGGCGGCATTCCGGGCGCCACCATCAAGTACGACGGCATCGGCGGCTTCGGCGCCATCCCTGCCACGACCTTCGCCATGTATCCGGTGTTGGCCTTCGCCGAAACCGAGACCGATTTCAGCAAGGTAGCCGGCAGCTACAACGTGCTGGGCTATCACCTGATTCCTTCCGGCGGGGATGTCTTCGGGACAGCCCACTTCGCGCCCGCCGTGGCCAACAAGGTGGAGACGATCAACGCCGATGGCACCTGCACCGTGGCATCGGGCAACTGCGTGACCACCGGCAAGGCATGGAAGCTGCGCCCGGGCTCCGACGGCGCGTTCGAGAGCTTCGATGCCACCGGCCAGAAGCCCTATCCGTTCTTCTTCAACCAAACGTTCGCGGCAGGAAACCAGACCCAGGCCAAGGGCGTGCTGATCGTGGGCAAGCTCGAAGGCAAGCTGGTGCCGCTACTGGTGCGCGTGGGCTATGCGCGCATCGATTTCTCCGATGTCGCCAACATCATCCTCAGCGTCGACGACGAATCGGGCATCGCCCTGCTGTCGCCGACCACCGCCACCACGGCCTCCGCGCTCAAGGGCGGCTACATCGGCTCGGGCAGCGACTTCAAGTACGTCGCATCGTCGCTGCATGACAACGTCGGCGCCTGGCTCGATCCGCAAGACCCGTCGCTCACGCCGATTGGCGGCTTCCAGATGGATCTGACCCAGGCCACGCGGCCCGGCGTGGTGAATACCGTCGACAACAGCGGCAAGACCGGTGCGCTGATCACCACCGGCCCCGTGTATGCCCACCTGTTCGGCGACGCCGCCAATCCAACGTTCCGCGTCAGCGCGGTGGCCAACCGCTAGCGTCCGCCGCGCCCACAGAACCCCTGCCTCACACCTGCCTCACCCATAAGAAAGCACAAGGAGACTTCATCATGCAGCTGCCGCAATCGCTTCCTACGCACACCGCCGGCGCCCCCACGCCGCGGTCCTGGGCGCCGCGCCTGGCGCTGGCTTTCGTCACCACGGCCTTGCTGGCTGCCTGCGGCGGCGGGGGAGGCGATGGCGGCGGCGGCAGCACGCCCGCGGCGGTAACGCCCCGGCTGTGCCCCGCATCGGTCGACTACTCGACGCCGTATATCGGCGGCACCGGTTCCGGCGAACTGGTCAAGGTCCAGATCGATACCACGAAGATGACGTGGGCCGTGACGTTCCTCGATTCGTCGGTGCCGCGCACCACCGGTACCGTGTCGCCGACGCGCTCCGATCCCACCGACGGCAAGAACGTGATGACGGGCGCCCTGGCGCAGGAAACGGGGCTGCCAACGCAGAAGCTCAACCAGTGCGCGTTCGTGCTGAAGGGCGCGAGCCTGGACCCGGCGCGGCCCGCCAAGCTGTTCCTGGGCGAAGGGGTGATGGGCGGCACCATCCCGGGCGCCCGCATCCAGTTCAACGGCCTGCTGGGCGCGGGCGCGGTGCCCGACACCACGTTCCCGTACTTCCAGTTCATCGGCTTCGCGCAGACGGAGACCGACCTGGGCAAGATCGCCGGCCTCTACAACGGCTCGGGCTTCCACGAGATCCCGTCGAAGAACTTCGCGCAGGTGGCGCAGGACTACAAGATGTCGCTGGCGGCCGATGGGTCCTACACGGTCTGCGACAACAAGGCCGGCGGTACCTGCAAGCAGAAGGGCAGCAAGTTCGCGGCGCAATCGAACGGTACGCTGCTGTCGACCAACTATGAGGGCGAACAGGCGCCCACGCTGGGCAGTGTGATGGGGCGCGCGTACCTGATTGTCGGCAAGCTGCGCGGACAACTGGTGCCGGTGATGATCCGCGGGGGCTACGCCAGCGCCGACAAGCTGCCGCTGGGCGCCGACGACGAGATCGGCATCGGCATGATGGCGCCGGCGTTCTCCGCCACGCAGGGCACCGTCAATGGCGAGTACATCGGCGTGGACAGCAACTTCGACTACAAGACCACGGCGCTGGTGGCTGCGGACGCCGCCATGCTCGACCCGTTCAACGCATCGGACGCCACGCGGGCCATCGCCCTGAAGCTCGACTTCTCGCAAACCACGGCGGGCGTGATCACCACCACGCGCAAGGAGGGCACGCCCGGCATCACCGGCAAGCTGATGTTCACGGGCGGTGTATTCGGATTCCTGGAGAACCGGAACGGCAGCCCGTACTTCACGATCGGCGCGTTCGTCGAATAACAGGAACCGGGGAGACAAAACGATGCAGAACAAGAAACTTGCCCTGAAGCACCTGCTGGCCATGGCCACCACCGTGGCCGCCTGCCTGGCCGCGCCCGCGCATGCCCAGAAGGCCGGCGACAACGTGGTATCGGCCGGCTGGTTCCATATCCAGACGTTCGGCACCAGCGGGCCGCTGACCACCAATGTGGTGGATGTGCCGATCAACTACCCGCTGGGCCTGCCGTCGACGTTCTCGGCACCGGGCAGCGGCCTGTCGTCGTCGAACTCGGACACGCTGGGCCTGACGTTCAGCCACTTCGTGACCGACCACATCGCGATCACGGGTGTGGGCGGCATCCCGCCCACGTTCAAGATCTACGGTCACGGTGAGCTGATCCCGCCCGGCCCGGCCGGCGCGCTGGGCCGCCAGAGTCTGGGCGATCCATCGCTGAACCCGATCATCACGCGCGCGCGGCAGTGGAGCCCGGCAGCCATGGTGCAGTATCACTTCCGCTCGCCGGGCGTGACGTTCCGGCCGTTCGTCGGCGTCGGCGTCTCGTACAACTTCTTCACGGACGTGAAGGTGAACCCGGCGTTCGCCGAATCGGTGAACAACAACCTTGGCGCCATCCTGGCGGCGGGCGCCGGCATCCCGGGGCCGACTTCTGTCAGCGCCGATGCGTCGTCGTCGTGGGCGCCGATCTTCAACCTCGGTGGCACCTACAACTTCAACGATCACTGGGGCGTGACCGGCGCGGTGACGTACATCCCGCTGAAGTCGGAATCGACGATGACGATCAAGGCCTCGGACGGCACCGTGCTGTCGACGTCGAAGACCACGTTGCGGCCCAACCCGATCGTCTTCTTCCTGGCGGCGACCTACAAGTTCTGAACGCCGCTTCGGACCGGCAACAAAAAAGGCGAGGCCATCACGGCCTCGCCTTTTTTCTTTGCGCCCCCGCCTTCGGCGGCGCGCGTTACTGCGTGGTCTGCGTCGCCGGTTGCGGCGCCGCCTGGGCCACCGCGCCGGTTTCGTTCAGCCCGCCGCCCAGCGCGCGATACAGATCGATCGCATTGGTCAGGCGCAGCTGGCGAGCCTGCACCAGTGCCTGCTCGGCCGAGAACAGCTGGCGCTGCGCATCGAGCTCGTCCAGGTAGCTGGCCACGCCGCTGCGGAAACGCAGGCGCGACAGCTCGTAGCGCGCGGCTTCGGCATTGCGTTGCTGCTCCTGGCCCGCCACCTGCTCTTCCAGCGTGCCACGCGCCACCAGCGCATCGGCCACTTCGGAAAACGCCGTCTGGATCGTCTTCTCGTAGTTGGCCACCTGGATGTTCTTGCGCACGTTGGCCAGGTCCAGGTTCGACAGGTTGCGGCCGTAGTCGAAGATCGGCAGCACCAGTTGCGGCGAGAACGACCACACGCCCGCGCCGTTGTCAAACAGGTTCGTAAACGACGTGCTGATGTTGCCGGCGCTGGCCGTCATCGTGATGCGCGGGAAGAACGCCGCGCGGGCCGCGCCGATGTTGGCGTTGGCGGACAGCAGCGCCTGTTCGGCCTGGCGGATGTCGGGCCGCTGGGTCAGCAGTTCCGAAGGCAGGCCCTCGGGGATGTCGCTGATGATGCGCTCGTCCGACAGGCGCATTGGCGCCGGCAGGTTCGGGATCTCGGCAATCGGCTTGCCCACCAGCACTTCCAGCGCGTTCTGCGCCTGCGCGCGCTGGCGCGCCAGCTGCGCCGCCGACACACGGGCCTGGGCGACCAGCGATTCGTTGTCGCGCAGGTCCAGCGCCGACGTGGCGCCCGCGTCGAAGCGCTTCTTCGACAGCTCGTACGTGCTCTGGCGCGCCTCCAGCGTCTCGCGGGCCAGGTCGTACTGCTCGGCGGCGGCGCGTTCGGCCAGGTAGGCCTTGGCGACTTCCGAGACCAGCGAGATATAGGCAGCGCGATGCGCCTCCTCGGTCGAGAAGTACTGCGCCAGCGCCGCGTTCGACAGGCTGCGCACGCGGCCGAAGAAGTCGAGCTCCCACTGCGTCACCGACAGGCCCACCTGGTAGATGTTGCCGGTGAACGACTGCGAAACGCCCGAGGTGGTGCCCGAGAACCGGCCGCGCTGGAAGCTGGCGTTGCCATTGATGGTCGGCAGCAGGTCGGCGCGCTGGATCTGGTACTGCGCGCGTGCTTCCTCGATGCGCAGCGCGGCGGTGCGCAGGTCGCGGTTGTTTTCCAGCGACGTGGCAATCAGCGTCTGCAGGCGCGGATCGGTGAAGAACTCGCGCCAGCCGATATCGGTGGCGCGGCGCGTTTCGCCGCTCTTCACCTCGGCCGTGGCATAGCCTTCCGGCGCGGCCGGATAGCTGCCCGCCACCGGGGCGGCAGGGCGGTCATAGTGCGGCGCCAGCGTGCAGCCGCTCATCACCCCGGCCACCAGCAGCAACGTGGTCAAAGTCTTGGTCATTGTCCGATTTCCTTCTGACTGCTTTCCAGGCGTGCCTGTTCACGTTCGTGCTGGGCCTTGCTGCCCTTGAACCGGCCGCGCACCACCACGAAGAATACCGGCACCAGGAAGATGGCCAGCACCGTCGCCGTGATCATGCCGCCCATCACGCCGGTACCGATGGCGCGCTGGCTGCCCGAGCCCGCGCCGGTGGAAATGGCCAGCGGCAGCACGCCCAGGATGAACGCCATCGACGTCATCAGGATCGGGCGGAACCGCAGGTGCACCGCCTCCAGCGTGGCGTCGATCAGGCTGCGGCCCTGCGCCTGCAGGTCCTTGGCGAATTCCACGATCAGGATGGCGTTCTTCGCCGACAGGCCGATCGTGGCGATCAGGCCCACCTTGAAGTACACGTCGTTGGGCATGCCGCGCAGCGTCACGCCAAGCAGCGCACCGATCACGCCCAGCGGCACCACCAGCAGCACCGATACCGGGATCGACCAGCTCTCGTAGAGCGCGGCCAGGCACAGGAACACGATGATCAGCGACAGCGTGTACAGGATCGGTTCCTGCGAGCCAGCCAGGCGTTCTTCATACGACTGGCCCGACCACTCGAAGCCGAAGCCCGGCGGCAGCTTGGCGAAGTTTTCCTCCATCACGCGCATCGCCTCGCCCGTGGACTTGCCCGGCGCGGCCTGGCCTGCCAGCTTCACCGCCGGCATGCCGTTGTAGCGCTCCAGGCGCGGCGAACCCATGATCCACTGCGACGTGGAGAACGCCGAGAACGCCACCATGTCGCCGTTGGCATTGCGCACGCGCAGCTTGCCCAGGTCGTCGGGCAGCAGGCGGTCCGAGCCCTGCGCCTGGACGATCACGCGGCGTACGCGGCCTTCATAGATGAAGTCGTTCACGTAGGACGAGCCAAACGAGATCGACAGAGTCGCATTGATATCCGCCACCGACACGCCCAGCGCACGCGCCTTCTCGCGATCGATGTCGATACGCAGCTGCGGCGCATCCTCCTGGCCTTCCGGACGCACGCCCACCAGGGCCGGCGACTGTGCCGCCATCCCCAGCATCATGTTGCGTGCTTCCATCAGCTTGGCGTGCCCCTGGCCGGTACGGTCCTGCAGGCGGAAGTCGAAGCCCGAGGAGTTGCCCAGTTCGGAAATCGCCGGCGGGTTCAGCGGGAAGATGATCGCGTCCTTGATGAACGACAGCGTGCCGAACGCACGGCCCACCAGTGCCTGCGCGGTCTGGTCGGCATCAGGACGCTCCTTCCAGTCCTTCAGGCGCACGAACGCAATACCGCCGTTCTGGCCGCGGCCGAAGAACGAGAAGCCGGCCACCGTGATCATCTGGTCCACCACCTTCGATTCCTTCTGCAGGTAGTAGTCCTCGATCTGCTTGAGCACGCCGATCGTGCGCTCTTGCGTGGCGCCCGTGGGCAGCTGCACCACGGTGATCATGTAGCCCTGGTCTTCGTCAGGCAGGAACGACGACGGCAGGCGCTGGAACAGCAGCACCACGCCGGCGATGATCAGCGCGTAGATGATCAGGTAGCGGCCCGAGCGCTTCAGGATGCGCGCCACGATGCCCTGGTAGCCGGTGGACGCCCTGGCGAACGTGCGGTTGAACCAGCCGAAGAAGCCGGTCCTCTCGTGATGATGGCCAGCCTCCACCGGCTTGAGCAGCGTCGCGCACAGGGCCGGCGTCAGCGTCAGCGCCAGGATTGCCGAGAACACCATCGACGAGATCAGCGACAGCGAGAACTGGCGGTAGATATTGCCGACCGAGCCCGAGAAGAACGCCATCGGGATGAACACCGCGGTCAGCACCAGCGTGATGCCGACGATGGCGCCGGTGATCTGGCTCATGGCCTTGCGGGTGGCTTCACGCGGCGAGAGACCTTCCTCGCTCATGATCCGCTCGACGTTCTCGACCACCACGATGGCATCGTCCACCAGGATACCGATGGCCAGCACCATGCCGAACATGGTCAGCACGTTGATCGAGAAGCCGAACGCCAGCATCGCGCCGAACGTACCGAGCAGCGCCACCGGCACCACCAGCGTCGGAATCAGCGTGGCACGGAAGTTCTGCAGGAACAGGTACATCACCAGGAACACCAATACCACGGCTTCCAGCAGCGTCTTGACCACTTCCTCGATCGAGATCTTCACAAACGCGGAGGTGTCGTAGGGGATGCTGAATTCGTAGTCGGGCGGGAAGAAGCGCTGCAGCTCTTCCATCTTGGCGCGCACGGCGGTGGCCGTGGCCAGCGCGTTGCCCGAGGGCGCCAGCTTGATGGCGATGGCCGACGCCGGCTTGCCGTTGATGCGGGCCAGCGTCGAATAGTCGGCGCCGCCCAGCTCCACGCTGCCCACGTCCTTGATGCGCACCGACGAGCCGTCCGGATTCACGCGCAACAGGATGTTGGCGAACTGCTCGGGCGTGGTCAGCCGGCTTTCGGTGTTGACCGTGGCGTTCAGCTCGGTACCGCGCGGCGACGGCGTGCCGCCGAGTTCGCCCACGGCCACCTGGATGTTCTGCTCCGAAACGGCGGCGGTCACATCCAGCGGCGTCAGGTTGTAGCCCGTCAGCTTGGCCGGATCCAGCCAGATGCGCATCGCGTACTCGGTGCCGAACAGGTCGGCGGCACCCACGCCGGGCACGCGGCGGACCGAGTCCACCACCTGCGCCGACACGAAGTTGCCCAGCTCGATCGCGTCGGATTTACCCGACTTCGACGAGACCGTGATGAACATCATGTAGTTGTTGCCGGCCTTGTCGACCCGCACGCCCTGTTGGCGCACTTCCGCCGGCAGACGCGCTTCCACGCGCTTCAGGCGGTTCTGCACTTCCACGGAGTTCAGGTCGGCATTCGAGCCGGGCGCGAACGAGATGTTGATGGTGGCCAGCCCCGACGACTCGCTTTGCGATTCGTAATAGAGCAGGTTGGGGGCGCCGTTGAGCTCCTGCTCGATCGGCGTGATCACCGAATCCTCGATCGTCTTGGCCGACGCACCGGGGTAGGTGGTGGTCACCGTGATGATCGGCGGGGCGATATTGGGGTACTGCGCGATCGGCAGCTGCACGATCGACAACAGACCGCCCAGCGCGATGATCAGCGCGAGCACCCACGCGAACACCGGCCGGTCGATAAAAAACTTCGCCATGAAACTGGCTCCCTTTTATGGCTTTGGTCGAGGGCCCGATCAGCCCTGCTTGGCGGTCGACTTGTCGTCGGCCTTGGCGTCCTTGCCAGCGGCGGCGGGCTTGTCGCCCTGCGCGGTGGCGCCCGGCGCCGATGCCGGGGCATCGGCCGTCTTCGGTGCCTGGAACGGCACGGCCTTGGCGGGCGCGCCAGGGCGCACCTTCTGCAGGCCTTCCACGATCACCTTTTCACCGCCCTTGAGGCCTTCGGTCACGACCCAGCGGTCGCCAATGGCCTGCGGCGCCTTGACCGGCAGCGCGGCCACGTTGCCGTCGGCACCCACCACCAGCACGCTGGCACCCTGGGCGCTGCGGATCAGCGCGCGTTGCGGCACGGTCAGCGCGTTTTCGTCGACGCCCTGCTCGATCTTCACGCGCACGAACGTGCCCGACAGCAGTTCGCGCTTCGGATTCGGGAATTCCGCCCGCAGTGTGATGGCGCCGGTGGTCGGGTCCACGGTCATGTCGGAGAACAGCAGCTTGCCCGTGGCGGCGTATTCCTTGTCGCCGGCTTCCGGATACAGGTGCACTTTGGCACCGCCGTTCACGCCCTTGACCTTGCCCGATTCGATCGCGGCACGCAGGCGCGCCACTTCCGAGGCCGGCTGGGTAAAGGTCACCCAGATCGGATCGACCTGCTCGACGGTGGTCAGCTTGGTGGCTTCGCCCTTGCCGACCAGCGCGCCTTCGGTTACCAGCGCACGGCCCACGCGGCCGGAGATCGGCGACGTCACCGTGGTGTAGCCCAGGTTGATCTGGGCGGTGGTCACGGCGGCCTTGGCGGCGGCGATGTCGGCGTTGGCCTGGCCGGCGGCGGCCACGGCTTCGTCATATTCCTGCTTGCTGACCGCGTTCACGGCCACCAGCGGCTTGTAGCGCTCGGCCTTCTGGCGTGCCGACACCGCATTGGCTTCGGCACGCTCCAGCTGCGCCTTGGCCGATGCCAGCTGCGCCTGGTAAGGGGCCGGATCGATGCGGAACAGCACCTGCCCAGCCTTTACCTCGCCGCCCTCGGTGTAATTGCGCGACAGGACGATGCCTTCGACGCGGGCGCGCACTTCGGCAGTGCGAACGCCTTCGAGACGGCCCGGCAATTCATTGACCACGGCAACAGCGGACGGCGTGACGGTGACCACACCCACTTCCGGCGGCGGCATCGCGCCGCCCTGGGCTGCCTTCTGGCCACAGGCGGACAGCGCCAGTGCCGCAGCGGTGACGGCGGCAGCAACGGCTGCGCAACGGATACGTTGGGACTTCCTCATCGATAACCCCGTGATGAAAATTTGAGATCTGCCGCACCGCCCCCAACGTTGGGCTGGACGCAGGCGCGCCCCGGGGGCGGGGCGCGGCGGCTAAAAAAGTGATGCTTGATGATGCTTGAGTCAGACGGACCGATGGCGCGAGGGTGACTGGTCACCCGAACCGGGCAAAAAAACGGCTTGGCCGAAGTCCGGACAGGCGAGTAGTATAGATACATTCGCGCATGTATGTAAGTCCCGGTTACGAATTTAGCGCTGTTAGCAACACATGGCACCTGTTGTGTGCATTGGAATGTTTCGGCGCTATAAGCACGATTGTTCCATTCAAGGTACGATGCGGCCGCCGGTGCGATGAGCAACTTGGAAAGAGAGCCCTGCGACGCCCATGCGCGTGGGGATCAGGAGACCCGGACGGCCGCCCACTGGCTGCAGGGAAAGAGGAAATGGTCAGACGTACCAAGGAAGAAGCGCTCGAAACGCGCAACCGGATTCTGGATGCGGCGGAAGCCGTGTTTCACGCCCGTGGTGTGGCACGCCCGTCGCTGGCGGACATTGCCGAAGCGGCAGGCGTCACCCGTGGCGCGATCTACTGGCATTTCAAGAACAAGAGTGACGTATTTGCCGCCATGTGCGACCGCGTCAACCTGCCGGTAGAAGCGCTGTGCGCCCCGGAACGGCTGGCGCTGCAGGAAGATCCGCTGGGCGGCATCCGCGACATCTGCGCCTTCGTGTTCCGCCAGACCGTCACCAATCCGCAATGGCGCCGCGTCTTCGAGATCATCTTCCACAAGTGCGAGATGGTGGAGGACAACGGTGCCATCTTCGAGCGCCAGCGCGCGTCGCACCAGGACGGCACGGTCAAGATGCGCGAGCACCTGCGCATGGCGATGGAACGCGGCCAGTTGCCGGCGGACCTGGACCTCGACCTGGCCGTGATGGCCTTCCACGCCGCAATCGGCGGCGTGCTGGCCCACTGGCTGTTTTCTCCCACCGATTTCGATCTGAACCGCGAGGCCGAGCGCCTGGCGGATACCTTCATCGACACGCTGCGCCTGTCCCCGGCATTGCGCGTGGGCTATGTGCCCCGCCCGATGGCACCGCTGGACGAGGAAATGGCGGCGCTGTGCGAGCGCCAGCCGCAGGTCGTCACCGCATAGCCTTCCGCCGGCTCACCCCTTGAGCGCCTCGCGCCAGCGCGCGAGGAACGCTTTCTTGCGCAGCGCGTCCTGCGCTGCCAGCAGCCCCGGACCCACGCTGATCGGCTTGAGCGCGTAGCCCAGCCGCTCGGCCAGCGCATTGGCCGTATGCGCGCTGTCGGTGTCGGTGCGGATGGTATAGAGCTGCGACGTCGACTGGCCCAGCAGCGCCTGGCCGTCACGCGACAGCAGATAGTCCAGCCACAGGCGCGCGGCATTGGGCCGTGGCGCCCGGCGCGCGATGAATGCCACGCGCGACATCACCAGCGTGTAGTCACGCGGCGCGATCACTCCGATGCCGGCGCCGCGCTCCATCAGCGACAGCGCGTACGAACCCAGCATGTTGTATCCGAGCACCAGGTTGCCGCTGGCGATCCGCTCGATCATGTCGGCCGTCGACGCCGACAGCTGCACCCGGGCGCGCCCCAGCGCCTGCGCCAGATACCAGAATTCACTGCCCATGCGCGCGTCCTGCTGCGCCAGCAGGTAGCCCACGCCCGAGCGTTCCACGTCGTATGTCACCACCTTGCCGCGCCACTGCGGCGCGTGTTCCTGCAGCAGCCGCGCCAGGCCGCTGCGGCTGCCGGGCACATGCGAGCCCGCGAAATGCTTGCGGTTGTAGACGATAACCGCCGGCTCGAAGGTGGTGCCCCAGGCCTCGTCGCGCCAGACCGCCCAGCTGGGCAATCCGTCGCGCTCTGGCGATTCGTAGCGCTGCGCGTGGCCATCGTTGACGAGCTTGATCTGCAGGTCCATGGCCGTGCTCCACAGCACGTCGGCATAGGCCGCATCGCGGCCCGGCTGGCCCGGTCCCATGCTCGCGCTCTCCGCCAGGAACCGCTCGTGCAGTTCCAGCGTATTGAGATCCTGATATTGCACGCGTACGCCGGGATAGCGCGCTTCGAACCCCTGGATCAGCGGCTTTACCACTTCCAGGTCGGTCGACGCGTAGACCGTCACGCCCCCTTCGCGCTGCGCCTTTGCAATGACGTCGGCATAGTCGCCTGGATACCCTTCGGGCGCGCGCGGTGCGGGCTGTGCCAGCGCCGGCACGCCCACGGCCATGGCGCCGCCTGCCAGCAGCAACTGGCGACGCGTGACGCTGGAGTGTTCCGGCAGGGATGTGGGCACGGAAGGCAGGACGATGGTGTGCGGACGTTGGGATGGCCGCCGGCAGACACCTGCGGGCAGGGCGGGGGTATTATAGGCGCCCGCGGCCCGCACGGGCGGCCTGCGAGACACGACAAAGAGCGGGCAGAGGAGGTCCGGCATGCGCATCCTGCTGGTGGAAGACGAAGTGGAACTGGCCCGCTGGGTGGCACGTGCATTGGAACAGGGCGGCTTCGTCATCGAGCACGTCGCCGATGGCCTGCAGGCCGAGGCGCGGCTGATGGCCGAGGAATACGACGCCGTGGTGCTCGATCTGCGCCTGCCTGGCAAGGACGGCCTGGCCGTGCTCAAGGCCATGCGCGGCCGCGACGACCGCACGCCCGTGCTGATCCTGACCGCGCAGGACACACTCGACGAGCGCGTGCGCGGCCTGAACCTGGGCGCCGACGACTACCTGCCCAAGCCGTTCGCCATCGCTGAACTCGAAGCCCGCATCCTGGCCCTGATCCGCCGCAGCCGGGGCCGCGCGCACCCGCGCCTGCAATGCGGCACCCTGGTGTTCGATGGCGAAACCCGCAGCTTCACGCTGGGCGGTGCGCCGCTGTCGCTGACACCGCGCGAATCGACGCTGCTGGGTGCGCTGCTGGCTCGCAGCGGTCAGCCGCTGACCAAGGCGCAACTGCTGGACAAGGTGTTCTCGCTCGATGCCGACGTGAGCCCCGACGCCATCGAAGTGCTGGTCTACCGCCTGCGCAAGAAGCTGACCGGCCACGGCGTCACCATCGTCACGCTGCGCGGCTTCGGCTACCTGCTGGAACCCGAGGCCACCGACCCGCCCAAGGCAGGAGCCTGACATGTGGCGCCGCCACCTGCGCCAGCGCGCGCGCCTGCCGGTGCGCCTGTGGCTGCGCGGCAGTCTGCGCCGCCAGCTGCTGATCCTGCTGGTGCCGGCCCTGGCGCTGATGATGGCCGTCGATACCTGGTTCACCTACGGCACCCTGCGCGACGCGGCCAACACGGCCTACGACCGCTCGCTATATGGATCGATCCGCACCATCGACAACGCCATCGGCATGGCCGGCGAAAGCGTGCAGCTGACGCTGCCCGACGCAGCGATGGAGATGTTCGAGACGGCCGCGCAGACCCACGTGTTCTACCGCGTGTCGATGGAGCGCGGCGGCGACATCGAGACCGTGACCGGCTACGACGATCTGCCACTGCCCAAGGGCGCGCTGGTCAACAACGTGCCGCGCTTCACCGATGCGGTCTACCACGGCGATCCGGTGCGCGTGGCCACGATGGCGCGGCCCATCTACCGGCCCGACGCAAACATGCGCGTGATCATCCAGGTGGCCGAAACCGCCGAGCCGCGCGCCGCCCTGATCGGCAACGTCTGGCGCAGCGCATTGCTGCGCGATATCGCGCTGATCGCGCTGTCGGCCCTGATCCTGATCGGCGGCATCACCTACGTGCTCAAGCCGCTGCAACGGGTGCGCGACGATGTCCGCGCGCGCTCGCCCGACGACCTGACGCCGCTGTCGTTCGACGTGGTGCCCGTGGAAGTGCGTCCGCTGGTCGATGCGGTCAACCTGCACGTGTCGCGCTCGGAAGCCATGGCGCAATCGCAGACGCAGTTCATCGCCGACGCCGCGCACCAGCTGCGCACGCCGCTGGCCATCCTCAAGACGCAGGCCGAGTTCGCGCAGCGCCAGCTGCAGATACGCCGTGACGAGCCGGCCCGCGAGGCCGCCGCCGAAGCCGTGGGCGGCATCGTCACGCAGCTGGAGCAGGCGGCACGCCTGACGAACCAGCTGCTGGCACTGGCCCGCGTCCGCCAGCCGGGGCGCGATGGCGCCGCGCAGGATGACGAAGCCGGCATCGTCGACGCGGTCACGGTGGCCGAACAGGTCGCGCTGGACTACCTGCCGCTGGCACGCGGCAAGCAGCAGGATTTCGGATGGGAACGCCCTGCCGGGCTGACGCTGCCGGTACGCGCGGACGCCGCCCTGCTGCGCGAGGCGCTGGCCAACCTGGTCCACAACGCGATCCAGTATTCGGGGCGCGGCAGCCGCATCACGCTGTCCGCCGCGCAACGCAACGGCCGCGCGCTGCTGTCGGTCGAGGACGATGGCCCCGGCATTCCGGAAAGCGAACGCGAGAAGGTGTTCGCGCGCTTCTACCGGCGCGTGGAGAGCACCGAGCCGGGGTCCGGACTCGGCCTGGCGATCACGCGCGAGATGGCGGCAAGGTTCGGCGGCAAGGTGGCGTTGCACGATGCCACGCAAGGGCGGGGGTTAAGGGCGGAGTTGAGTTTTCAGCTCGCGGACTTGCCAACCTAGCTCGCCTCTCCCGCTTTGCGGGAGAGGGGAGAAAACACACGCTACTTCATCGGCTTGCCCATTACCGCGCCCTTGCACGGGTCCTCGCGGTCCTTGGCCGGGACGCGCACCACGACGTCGAAGCCCTTGTCGGGCGAATCCGTTTCGATATACCCCACGCTGAGCACGCGCGCGCTGCTATCGGGCAGCCAGCGCGGCACGCCGATGTCGCGGCGCACGTGGCCGTTGCCGGCGATCAGCACCGCGCCACGGCTGGCGTACGGGCGCAGCGTCTGCGCCATCACCGCGTCGCGGGCAGCCTGGGCGTTCAGCATCCCTGGCAGCATGGCCTGCGGGAAGTGGCCGCAGTGGCCCGCGTCCAGCACGGCTGTCTGCGCGGTCACGATATCGGCCGGCAACGCGCCATCGAGCCCCAACGCAGCCTGCTGGTCGCTGGCGAAGACATCGCCATAGCCCCGCGCACGATGCGCGCCGCATCGGCCCGCGACAGGTTGGCGGCGCGCAGCGGCAGGTCGTACTGCAGCGCCAGCGCCACCACCGGCTGGTACAGCGCCCAGTCCCAGCCGCTCTTGCCACCGGCCGCCTGCTCGATCAGATAGCCGGCATCGTGCGGACGCTCGCGCCGCGCGCGGTCGATATCGGCCTGGCGTTCGCGGTCGAACTGCTCCATGGCGATGGCCGGACGCCAGCCGGCTTCCACTGCGCGCGTCAGCGCCTGCAGGCGCTGCTGCTGGGCGGCGGCGCTGTCATGGACTTCGCCCAGCAGCACGTAAGACTTGCCGGCGAACTTCTGGCTGATGGCCTCCGGCGTCGCCGGGGGCGTGGCGGTGGTCGATGCGCAGCCAGCGGCAAGTGCAACGGCTGCGATGGCGATCAGGTAGAGCGGTGTGCGCATCATGGCCGGGCGGCCTCCGTTTGCGATTGCGTGGCGCCATTCGCCGCGCCGGGCGTTTCAGGTACGTAGACCATCGAGCCATCCTTCATGCGATAGGCCACGCCGGCCTTGATGCCGTCGCCCGACCCCACCTGGCCGCTGGCCTGGTAACGCACGATCTTCTCGCCCTGGCGCGACACGATTTCCATGTTCGGCTTGCCCGGATTGGAGATGATCGTCACGTCCTGGTGGGTGAACGGGTTGAGCGGGTTCTGGGCGATGGTCACCAGCAAGGCGGCAATCACCACCAGGAACACGTCGATCAGGTTGACGACCGACAGGATCGGGTCATCGGCCTCGCTTTCCTCAAGGAACTTCATGCCTCCGGCTCCCAGTGCGGACGCGACTGGCCCAGCCAGACCAGTTCCTCGGCCAACCAGCGCCGGCGAACGTTGACCACCCAGAACGTGATGCTGGCCGCGATCAGCGCCAGGATCACGGCCGAGAACGCGATGGTCAGGTTCTCGCCCACATTGGCCAGGTTGCCGCCGGACAGCCCTTGAGCGCCGGCCCCATCGGGATCATCGTGGCCACCAGGCCCAGCATCGGCGCCACGCGCGTGGCAATGCGCGGGCGCTCCAGCAGCCTGTGCGCCGTGACGTCGAGCGCGTCCGGGTGGCTGACCTTGTGACGCCGCGCCCAGGCCACCAGCGGATACCCGCGCCCCGATTCCATCTTGTTGCGGCTGCGCAGCCATGCCTGCATCGCAAAATCGCCAAGCGCCCAGAAGGCGTAGAGAAACAGCAGGCCGATCAACACCAGCGTCGGGTACAGGAACAGCTGGCCGACGTCGTACATCAAGGTTTCGAGCAGGGTAGGGGTCATGGGGCGATTACTGATATTTACACGAATAATACTTGCCAGGGAAACAAAGGCTTTAACATTCTTTATTCGAATTGACTGGCCGGGCCTGACAGCTCACCGCCGCCGGGCGCCAGCCATCTTGTCATTATCGATTGTGGGGACATCGTGCCTTGGCTGGTTAGAACGCGACCTTCACGGCAGCGGCGAGTGTACGGCCCGGCTGGGTGTAGAAGTCCAGGCCTGGCTCCGTGGCGGACACGCCCGTCTTGCGCACATCGCCCCACAGCCAATACTTCTTGTCGAAAAGGTTGTTGACGGCCAGCGTCAGTGTGGCGCGCTTGCCGAGGCGCCACCACGCCTGCAGGTCGACCACGCCATAGCCGCCAGGCTTGAAATACGTGAACGACGTATCGTCGGAGCGCGTCACCGCCCTGGCGCCGCGCCAGCGCAACGCGGCGCCGGGACCTTCGCCGACCGACGGCTCCCACGTCAGCCCTGCCGAGGCACGCAGCGGCGACACGCTGTTTAGCGGCTGGTCCTTCTGCTCGTTGGTGCCATGCGCATAGGCCACGGCGCCATCGACCCGCCACTGCGGCAGGAAACGCCACACGCCGCGCCATTCCGCACCGTAGATCCGTACCTTGGCCTGGTTGCGATACTGGTAGGTGGCGCGCAGGCCCGGCAGGCACGACGGGTCGGAAGGACAGGCCAACTGCACCTGCTCGATAAAGTCCTTGTAGCGGTTGTCGAACACCGCCACGCTGGTCTGCACGTTCTCGTCGGCATAGCGTACGCCCACTTCCAGAGAGCGGCTCTTCTCGGCACTCAGGTCACCGTTCGGCGCAGCTCCGTAACGCTGCACAAGATTGCGAAAGCTACCGTTGACCTTCCGGTAGTTCGGCGCGCGATAGCCAAACACGTACTGCGCCCAGAGGTTGACGCGCTCGGTAGCCTGCCACAGCGCCGACAGCTTCGGCGACAGGTTCGAGTCGCTCTGGCTGATGGCGGGCTTTGCGGCCACGCTCGTGTACAGCCCGTCGTTGTCGGGCCCCAGAGAGTAGTGGTCGAAGCGCAGGCCCGGCGTCACGGTGACACGACCGTCCAGAAAGCGCAGTTCGTCCTGCGCGAAGACGCCGACCTGGCGCGTTTCGCCCTTCGGGAAATCGTGCAGCGGGAAGTTCTCGCCGGCCAGCGACTTCGAGGTCGTGCCGGTGGTGGTGTTCATCACCGTGACGTCGCGGTACTCCTGCGATTCGGTACGGATGAAGTCGACGCCGCCGATCACGCGGTGTTCTACGCTGCCCGTGTTGAACGACTTGTCGGCCTGGAAGTTGAAGCCGGTCTGTTGCTGTTCGAAACCGAAGCCCAGCGCGACGTTGCACAAGTTGCTGCCGGCCCTGGTGCCCGAGCAGCCGGCCGTGGTGCGGCTGCGCACCTGGTCGGTGTTCGTGGTGGTCTGGTTCTTCTGGTAGTAGACGGCTGCGGTCAGTCGGTCGAGCAGGCCGTTGTCCGGGCGCCACTCGTAATCCAGCGATACGCGGTTGCGTTCCATGTCCTCGGTGCCGCTGGCCGACGTCACGCGCGGCAGCGACGGTGACAGGCGCAGCATGTCGGTGCTGCTGCTGGCATCGCGATGCTCGTAGGTCAGCCTGAAGCGCTGGCGCGGCGTGGCATCGAGCACGATCTTGCCAAGATAGGCGTTGGTCTCCACGTCCTGCGGGTTCGGCTCGGAGCGCGATGTCGACACCGATCCGTCGCCCCCCATGTTCTTCATCTCGTGCGCCTTGCGATGCGCGTACATGAACAGGCCCTGGATCAGCGCGTTGCCGCCCGCCACGCCCACGGTCTGTCCGAAGCCGTTGTCGATGCCGTTCCAGCCCAGCCCTGCCTCGCCGCCCACGGCCTTGCCGCGCATCAGGTCCTGCGGGTCCTTGGTTGCGTACGACACCACGCCGCCGATGGCGTCGGACCCATACAGGCTCGATGCCGGCCCGCGCAGCACTTCCACCCGCTTCAGGAACGAGAACTCGGGCGCGTCGCGCGTGGATGTGGAGATGTTCGACGGGCCGCCGCCGTTGTAGAAATCGGGCAGGCGCACGCCGTCCACCATCTGCAGCACGCGGTTGTCCTCGATACCCCGGATGTTGATGCTGCCGGCGCCGTAGCGGCGCCGGTCGCGCGGCACGTCGACGTCTGGCTCGTCGGCATACAGGCCTGCCTCGTCCACCGGCATCGACTGCTCGATCCTGCGCCCATCGTCGACGGTGACGGTCGACGCCACGGCATCGGCACGTTCCTCGGTACGCGTGGCGGTGACCACCACCTCGCCCAGTTGCCGGACCTCGGCAGCCCACAGCGGCGTGCAGAACGTAGAGCAGGCGGCCGCAACGAATTTGGCCCGGACAGAGGCGCGGCAGCGCGCCCGGAAACAGCGTTTCATTGGATTTCCCCTTAAAAGACTGCGAAACGCTGGCTGGCGGCGGCGTCCGGCACGAATGTCCGGGCACCGAGGGGCGATGGGCTGGCTGACGTACGACCGGCGCGCCTTTTTATGATTTTTGCGGGCGTCGCCGTTGAAAACGAGAATTATTCTCGTTTGTGGGGTGCAAGACAAGTACCCGACATGAAAGGCTGTCGCGGCCTGGGGTTTTTAAGGGAGGGAGAACTGCGTGGGAGGCTGCGCCCCCTTCCGCCCGGGAAGAGGACGCGCTCTCGATGTCAGTCAGTGAGCAACCGCCTCGGGCTGCTTCTCGTCCAGCCGGTTGCCTTCGGCGTCGATCTGCAGCGGGCCGGTGCCCGAATAGCGGTCCAGCGCCAGGTAGATCACCGGCGTAATGAACAGCGTGATGACCTGCGAGAACAGCAGGCCACCCACCACGGCCAGGCCCAGCGGCTGGCGCAGTTCAGCGCCGGCGCCCAGGCCCAGCGCCAGCGGCAGGGCACCCATCACGGCGGCGAAGGTGGTCATCATGATCGGGCGGAACCGCAGCAGGCATGCCTGCCGGATCGCCTTGCTCGGCGCCATGCCCTGCTCGCGCTGCGCGGCCAGCGCGAAGTCGATCATCATGATCGCGTTCTTCTTGACGATGCCGATCAGCATCAGCACGCCGATTGTTGCAATCAGCGACAGTTCGACGTTGAAGATGAACAGCGTCAGCAACGCGCCGATGGCCGCCGACGGCAGGCCGGCCAGGATGGTCAGCGGGTGGATGTAGCTTTCGTACAGCACGCCCAGCAGCGTGTAGATGACCGCGATGGCCGCCACCAGCAGCACCACCTGCGTGGCTTGCGACGACTGGAACACGGCCGCGTCGCCACCCCAGCTGGTGAAGATCGACGACGGCATCTCGATCTCGCGGCTGTAGCTGTTGATCAGCTTCGACGCATCGCCCAGCGCCGCGCCGGGGGCCAGGTTGAACGACACCGTCACCGACGGCAGCTGGCCCTGGTGGTTCACGGCAATCGGGCCCACGCGGCGCTCGGTCGTGGCAAACGCCGACACCGGCACCATCTGCCCGGTCTTGCTGCGCACGTAGAGCTTGGAGAACGCCGTCTCGTCCACGCGGTCGACGTCGGCGGCGGTCAGGATCACGTAGTAGTTGTCGATCGGCGTGTAGATCGTCGACACCTGGCGCTCGCCGAACGCCGTGTACAGCGCGGCGCGCACGTCCTGCATCTGCACGCCCATCGCATTGGCCTTGTCGCGGTCGATGGTCAGCTGCGCCTCCAGGCCCGACTGCTGCGAATCGCTGGTCACGTCGCGGAACACCGGCTCGGCGCGCATCTTCGCCATCAGCTTGTCGCTGAATTCCTGCAGCTGGCCCGGCTTCACGCTCTGCAGCGTGTACTGGTAGCGGCTCTTGCTCTGGCGGCCGCCCAGGCGCAGGTTCTGCACCGGCGAGAAATACACCTGCAGGCCAGGCACGCCCGAAACGTCGCGGCGCAAAGATTCGACCACCTGCGGCATCTTGGGGCGCTCGCCCAGCGGCTTCAGTTCCACGAACATGCGGCCCGTGTTGATGGCCGGCGACGGGCCGCCGCCAATCGACGCCACCACGCTCCTCACGGCCGGATTCGCACGAATGCGCTCGGCGGCATCGCGCAGGCGCTCGGACATCGCATCGAACGAGATGTCCTGCGGGCCTTCGGCGTTGACCTGGATCTGGCCGATGTCTTCTTCGGGGAAGAAGCCTTTGGGAATCTTCACGAACAGCACCGCCGTCAGCACGAACGTCAAACCCGCCGCCGCCAGCACCACCCGCCGGTGCGCCAGGCACCAGTCCAGCCCCCGCGCGTACTTGTGCAGCGTCCATTCGAAGAGGTCCTCGAACCACTGCGTGGCGCGCAGGCCGATGGTCTGCTTCTGCTGCACGCGATGCGCGGCAGCACCGGCGGCGTGATCTCCGTAGGTATGCTGCGATTCGTCCACCGGCACGTTCTCGGCCGACAGGAAGCGCGCGCACAGCATCGGGATCAGCGTCAGCGACACCAGCGCCGACACCAGGATCGACAGCGACACCACCGCCGCAAACTCGTGGAACAGCAGGCCGATCACGCCCGGCATGAAGAAGATCGGGATGAACACGGCCACCAGCGAGATCGAGATCGACAGGATCGTGAAACCCATCTCGCGCGATCCCACCAGCGCGGCCTTGAGCGGCGGCACGCCTTCCTCGATGTGGCGCACGATGTTCTCGAGCATCACGATGGCGTCGTCGACCACCAGGCCCACGGCCAGCGTGATGGCCAGCAGCGACACGTTGTCCAGGCTGTAGCCGAACGCCTTCATCAGCGCCACGGTGCCGATCAGCGAAATCGGCAGCGACACGGTAGGAATCAGCGTGGCGGCCGCGCGGCGCAGGAACAGGAAGATCACCATCACCACCAGCGCCACGGTCAGCGCCAGCGTGAACTGCACGTCGTGGATCGACTCGCGGATGGAGTTCGAGCGGTCGTTCACCACGCTCACGTTGACCGACTGCGGCATTTGCTGCACCAGGCGCGGCAGCGCGCCCTTGATGCCATCGACCACGGCCACCGTGTTGGCGTCCGGCTGGCGCAGCACGGCCAGCACGATCGACCGCTCGTTGTTGAGCCAGCTGCCGGTCTTGATCGTCTCGACGCTGTCTTCCACGTCGGCCACGTCGGACAGCCGCACCACGGCGCCGCTGGGCTGGCTGGCCACGATGATGTTGCGGAACGCGTCGGCGTTCGTCATCTGGCGGTTGGCCTGGATGGTCAGCGTCTGGCGCGCGCCGTCCAGCGTACCCACGGGCGTGTTGGCGTTGGCGCGGTTCAGCGCCGTGGCCAGTTCGTCGAGCGTCATGCCACGGGCGGCCAGCGCATCGGGGTGGGCGCGCACGCGCACCGAGAACCGCTTCTGCCCGAAGATCTGCACCTGCGCCACGCCGGGCAGCGTGGCCAGCGTGGGCGAGATCAGGTTGTCGCCAAAGGCGTTCAGCTCGCCCAGGCTCATCGACGGCGAGTTGATGGCCAGCAGGATCACCGGCGCATCGGCGGGGTTCACCTTGCGGTACGACGGCGGCACCGTCATCTCGATCGGCAGCGACCGCTGGGCGCGGAACAGGGCCGCCTGCACATCCACGGCCGCGTCGTCGATATTGCGGTCGCTGTTGAATTCGATCGTGATGCTCGAATTGCCGAGCGTGTTCGACGAGCTGATCACGGTCACGCCCGGGATCGTCGCGAACTGCTTTTCCAGCTGCGTGGCCACGGAAGCGGCCATGGTCTCGGGGCTGGCGCCGGGCAGCGTGGCCGTGACCTGGATCACGGGCGAGTTGAAGCTGGGCAGGGCGGCAATCGGGATGGTCGGATACAGCACGATGCCCGTGACGATGACGGCCAGGCACAGCAGCACCGTCATCACGGGCCGGCGGATACAGAGCTCGGACAGCGACATGGTCTCAGTGCCCGCCGCTGTTGGTCGATGCTGGCGCCGCTGCGGCAGGCGCCGAAGCCCCGCGCGCGGCGGCCTCGCGTACCAGCGTGCCCGGCCGCAGGTTCTGCGCGCCCTCGGTCACCACGCGGGCGCCCGGCTGCACGCCTTCCACCACGGCGGCGGCGGCAGTGGTCACCACCACCTTGACCGGCACGCGCGCCACCTTGCTGTCGGGCTGCACGGTATAGACGAAGCGGCCTTCAGGCCCCGTCACCACGGCCTGCGGCGGCACGCTCAGCGCATTCTTCAGCACCTGAACCGTCGCATTCACGTTGGCGTAGGTGCCGGGCCAGAGCCGGTGCTCGTCGTTGGGGAATGTCGCCTTGACGCGGATGCTGCCGTACTGCGGATCCACGGTATTGTCGACAAACGTGATCTTGCCGCTGACCGGCGCCGGATTGCCGTCGTTGGGCTGCGCGGACACCGTCACCGGGCCTGCCTGCAGCGCTTCGCGCAGCGACGCCAGCTGGCGCTCTGGCAGCGTGAACATGACCGTGATCGGCGCGATCTGGGCCACCGTCACCATCGCGGGCGTCGTGGTGGTATTGGCCGGCGTCACCAGCGAGCCGGGGAATACGTTGATCACCCCGGTACGGCCGCCGATGGTGGCGCGGATCTGTCCGTAGCTGATGGCCACCTGGCTGGCCTCGATGGCGGCCTGGTCGGCGCGGATCGTGGCTTCGAAGCCGTCGACCTTGGCCTGGGCGGTATCCACGGCGCTGCGCGAGATGAAATTGCGCTGCAGCAGCTCCTGGCTGCGGGCCAGCGTGCGGCGCGCATCGGACAGATCGGCCTGGTCGCGCATCAGCTGGGCGCGCGCCTTCGCCAGATTGGCCTCGTCCATGCGCGTGTCCAGCGTGAACAGCAGGTCGCCCGGCTTCACGGACTGGCCTTCCTTGATGTGCACGGTGCGCACGGTGCTGGAAACCTGCGGACGCACGTCCACGGTCTGCATCGCCGTCACGGTGCCGTTGGCGGTGACTTCCACCGGTACGTCGGATTGCCTGACCACGGCGGTGCTCACGGTGGTCACGGCCGGGCCCTTGGCGGCTGGCTTCGGTGCCAGCCAGGTTTTCCAGCCAAACCACCCTGCCAGGGCCAGTACCACCAGCCCTGCAATGGCCACCCAGGGCGATGTGCGGCCGCGTCCCGTCGAAGTGGACGCGCTCCAGTTGCCATCGACGAAGCCTTTCGGCTGGTCGATCCCGTCTGATTTCATGTGAGGACCCTCAAATGCCGCATGGCGCGCTCCCCAAATGGCTCCGGCTTCTTGGATCCGGTCGTGCCCGCGCAAATCGCTACTAGTACCGCATCGCCCGTTCTAGGCAAAGTGCGATGTATTACAAGCCATTACAGCATCGTCGGCGAAGGATGTCTGGCCCAGTGAGGAGGGGGCGGTCGAATTGCTTGTATCGAAAGCAAAACATTAGCAGAAATACGTGACGACTCAACTTGGGACTAACGCTGGCTCCGGCAACGTGCGCCGTTTACAAGTTCAGACAGGTTACCGGGATCTCGCGCGGTCCCGGCGTCAGCACCATGTCGTCGCCGGCGCGGATCACGCCCTGCCGCGCCACGCTCAGGTACACGCCCGAAAACCCGCTGCGGGTCATGTCGCGCACCGCATGCGCATAGCCCATCACCGCGTTGAGCTTGTAACAGGGCCGACGTGGCGATTCCACCACAAGCTCGACCTCGCCGACGCGAAGCCGGTCTCCCACCCATAGCGAGGCCTCGACCAGGCCCTGGATCGTCAGGTTTTCGCCCAGCGCGCCAAACGCCAGCGGCCGCTCGGCCTCTTCCACGCCGGCCTCGCGCCGGCGCGCGTTCCACCACGTGTAGTGTTCGATCGGATAGGCGTACACGGCCTTGCCCGGCCCGCCGTGAATGGTGCGGTCGATCTGCTCGTCGCCCGCCAGTCCCAGGCGGTGCACGCCAACGGCGATCGGATGATGCAGGGTGCTCAGCGGATGCTTGCGGATGGCCGACATGACCACGGCCTCGGTGCCGGCCCCCGCCACCACCAGCGGCAGGGCCACGCCGACGTTGATCGCCAGCACGCGGCCGACGGCCGTGCCACCGGCGCCGGCTGGGTTGGGACGCGGATCAAACTCGGCCACGGGACGCCCTCCTTGCGTGTGCGGGGCCTGCGCGCATGCACCCGGATGCGGGTGCCACGCGCTGACGTTTTGAGCCGAGTGTACCGGCTCGCCCGCGCGTTTGAGGACGCGAAATGTGGGGAAACAGACGCACGCCAGGACGGCGTGCGCCGGGTGGCCGGTGCCGCGGAGGGCGTCCCGGCTAGCCTCGGAACGTCAGCGCATCAACGCGAGAGCGCGGGCGTCAGGGCCTTCGGATTGACGATGCTGTCGTGCTCGCCGCCCAGCACGTCGAGGATGTTCTGGAAGGCCGTGCGGAAGTACAACTCGTAGCTGTCGCGTTCCACATAGCCAAGGTGCGGCGTGCAGATGCAGTTTTCCATGCGCAGCAGCGCGTGGCCCTGCAGGATCGGCTCGGATTCGAACACGTCCACGGCGGCCATGCCCGGCCGCCCGCGGTTCAGCGCCGCCACCAGCGCGTTTTCCTCGATCAGCTCGGCGCGGCTGGTGTTGACGAACAGGGCGGTGGGCTTCATGCGCTGCAGGTCGGCCAGCTTGACGATGCCGCGCGTTTCGTCGGTCAGGCGCAGATGCAGCGACAGCACATCGCTGTCGGCAAAGAGCTGTTCGACCGATTCGGCCACGTTCAGGCCGTCCTCGCGGGCGCCCTGCTGCGACGCCTCGCGGCCCCAGACCAGCACGTTCATGCCGAAAGCCCGGCCGTAGCCGGCCAGCAGGCGGCCGATCTTGCCATAGCCCAGATGCCCAGCGTCTGGCCGCGCAACACCTGGCCCAGCCCGAAATTGGGCGGCATCGTGGTCGATTTCAGGCCCGACTGCTGCCAGGCGCCATGCTTGAGGCTGGCCACGTACTGCGGAATCCGCCGCTGGGCGGCCATGATCAGCGCCCAGGTCAGTTCCGCCGGCGCCACCGGCGATCCCACGCCCTGCAGCACCACCACGCCGCGGTCGGTACAGGCTTCCAGGTCGACATGGCTGCCGGCCCGGCCGGTCTGGCTGATGATCTTGAGCTTGGGCAGCTTTTCCAGCAACTGACGCGTCACACGCGTGCGTTCGCGGATCAGGACCAGCGCTTCCACGTCAGAAAGCCGTGCGGCCAGCTGGCCCACGCCCTTCACGGTGTTGTTGAAGACCTTCACGTCGTGCCCTTCCAGCAGCGAGAAGCACGGCAGCTTGCGTACGGCGTCCTGGTAATCGTCGAGAACGGCAATCTTCATGGGTGACTCTTTAACCTCGGGGCTTGGTGCGCGCGGCCACAGAATCAGCGCGCGACCGACAGTATTGTTGACTTCCCTGACGCAACATTGACAGATGACAGTCCCCGCGGGCCATCCGCGCGGCCGGGTTGCGCAGGCACATTCTGGCATTCCGGCAGGGGAGACAATGCTGCGCAGCAAAAAACAGGGTGTCCGTACAGTGGTATTCTTGCCCGCCTCCGCGGCGCAACAGTGCGGTCGAGCCTGGCTCCCGCCCCCTGTTCGCCGCCGGACAATGTCCGACCGGACCCTGCCGCCCGCCAAAAGCGGGCGAAGCGCAACTGTAGCGCAGCCGCAGGGACCCCGCGACCATTTGCGCGGAATCGGTCGTCGCCGAGTTGTAACGGGATGTGACGGTCATCCAGCGAGTGCGCCATGCCCAACGCGGCAGGCCGCGCCGACGTCCGACTTTCCCCGAAAGACCCGGCAGCGCCGATCGGACATGACAAGGTTTCCCTTTTGCTTTGGAGCAGTCAGATGAACCACCCACCATGCAAGGCACCCCGGCACTGAACGTGCCGACCTGGGTAAAGAACCAGAAACTGGTCGCCTGGGTCGCAGAAATCGCCTCTCTCACCAAACCTGACCAGATCTACTGGTGCGACGGCTCGCAGGAAGAATACGACCGCCTGTGCGAGCAGATGGTCGCCGCGGGCACCATGCAGCGCCTGAACCCGGCCAAGCGCAAGAACTCGTTCCTGGCCCTGTCCGATCCGTCCGATGTGGCACGCGTGGAAGACCGTACCTTCATCTGCTCCGAGAAGAAGGAAGACGCCGGCCCGACCAACAACTGGACCGCCCCGGCCGAGATGCGTACCACGCTGAGCGGCCTGTTCGACGGCTGCATGCGTGGCCGCACCATGTACGTGGTGCCGTTCTCGATGGGCCCGCTGGGTTCGCCGATCGCCCACATCGGCGTGGAGCTGTCCGATTCCCCGTACGTCGCCGTGAACATGCGCATCATGACCCGCATGGGCAAGGCCGTGTATGACGTGCTGGGCACCGACGGCGAGTTCGTGCCGTGCGTCCACACCGTGGGCAAGCCCCTGGCCGCCGGCGAGAAGGACGTGGCCTGGCCGTGCAACCCGACCAAGTACATCGTCCATTTCCCGGAATCGCGTGAAATCTGGTCGTTCGGTTCGGGCTACGGCGGCAACGCGCTGCTGGGCAAGAAGTGCTTTGCGCTGCGCATCGCATCGACGATGGGCCGTGACGAAGGCTGGCTGGCCGAGCACATGCTGATCCTGGGCGTGACCTCGCCCGAGGGCAAGAAGTACCACGTGGCCGCCGCGTTCCCGTCGGCCTGCGGCAAGACCAACTTCGCCATGCTGATCCCGCCCAAGGGCTTCGACGGCTGGAAGATCACCACCATCGGCGACGACATCGCCTGGATCAAGCCGGGCCAGGACGGCCGCCTGTACGCGATCAACCCCGAAGCCGGCTACTTCGGCGTGGCCCCGGGCACGAGCGAGAAGACCAACTACAACGCGATGGCGACCCTGAAGGAAAACGTCATCTTCACCAACGTGGCGCTGACCGACGACGGCGACGTGTGGTGGGAAGGCATGACCAAGGAAGCCCCGGCGCACCTGATCGACTGGCAGGGCAAGGACTGGACGCCCGCCATCGCCAAGGAAACCGGCGCCAAGGCCGCCCACCCGAACGCCCGCTTCACGGCCCCGGCCTCGCAGTGCCCATCGATCGACGACAACTGGGACAACCCGGCTGGCGTGGCCATCGACGCCTTCATCTTCGGCGGCCGCCGCAGCACCACGGTGCCGCTGGTGACCGAAGCCCGCAACTGGACCGAAGGCGTGTACATGGCCGCCACGATGGGTTCGGAAACCACCGCCGCGGCCGCCGGCCAGCAAGGCGTGGTGCGCCGCGACCCGTTCGCGATGCTGCCGTTCTGCGGCTACAACATGAGCGACTACTTCGGCCACTGGCTCGCCCTGGGCCAGAAGCTGGAAGCCGCCGGCGCCAAGCTGCCGAAGTTCTACTGCGTGAACTGGTTCCGCAAGGACGCCGACGGCAACTTCGTGTGGCCGGGCTTCGGTGAAACATGCGCGTGCTGTCGTGGATGATCGACCGCGTGGAAGGCCGTGGCGAAGGCGTGGACCACGTGTTCGGCACGTCGCCGCGCTATGCCGACCTGAACTGGGACGGCCTGCCGTTCACGGCCGAGCAGTTCGACCTGGTCACGTCGATCGACCAGGATGCATGGCAGAAGGAACTGGCCCTGCACGACGAACTGTTCACCCAGCTCAAGCACAACCTGCCGCAGGCACTGGTGGAAACCAAGTCCGCACTGGCCAAGCGCCTGGGCTGATCGCCCGGCCATCCAGGCTGTATCGAAAGCCGACCGGTTCAGCCGGTCGGCTTTTTGTTGGCCGGAGGTCCACCAAACTATCCCGGATCGCTATCGATCCCCAGTTGCTGCACCGCGTACTTGACCAGTTCGGCCCGGCCCTCGATGCCCAGCTTGCGTTTCAGGTTCAGGCGGTGGGTTTCCACGGTGCGTACCGATACGCCCAGGCGCGATGCGATGTCCTTGTTGGACTGCCCCCGGCCGATGCCATGGAGGATGTCGCGTTCGCGCGGTGTCAGGGCGTCGAGCGGGCTGATGGCGTGCTCGGCCATGCCGCGGGCAATGCGCGTGCTGTAGAACACGCGGCCGGCCAGCACGGCCTGGATGGCGGCCATCAGTTCGTCGGCCGGCGCGTCCTTGAGCACGTAGCCGCGCGCGCCGGCCCGGATGGCCTGGCGCACGTATTCAAGGTTGTCGTGCATCGACACGATCAGCACGGCCACCTCGGGATAGGCGTCGTGCAGCGCCCCGGCCAGCGCGATGCCGCCCATGCCGCGCATGCCGATGTCGGTAATCACCAGTTCTGGCACGTTGGCCGGGCCGGCGCCGGCCAGCCACGCCAGCGCGGCCTCGCCGTCGTCGGCTTCGCCCACCACTTCCAGCCCGGGCTGCAGCGTCAGGTGCATGCGCATGCCGTCGCGCACCAGCGCGTGGTCGTCGATCAGCAGCACCCGGGCCGGCGCGTGGGAAGGCGGAATGACGGGGTCGTCGTCGGGCGCAACGGTCATATTGGTCATGACAGCGGAATATCGGAAGGAGGAGTGATCGCCGGCAGCACCGCCACCAGCCGCGTACCCGACGGCATCGACACGATGTCGAACTGGCCGCCCAGCGCGGCCATGCGCTCGCGCAGGTTGCGCAGGCCGATGCCGCGCTGCGGGTCGTGCTGCATGCGCGCCACGTCGAAGCCGGTGCCGTTGTCGCGTACGGTCAGGCGGGTCGCACTTGGAGAAAATTCGAGTTCCACGTCCACGCGCGAGGCATGCGCGTGGCGTTCGACATTGGTCAGCGCTTCCTGCGCGATGCGGAACAGCGCCGTCGCCTGTTCGTCCACCAGTTCCCGGGGCTGCCCGGTCTGGGTGACTTCCACCTGCAGCGTGCTGCCGGCCTGCATCTCTCGCGCCAGGTGCTGCAGGGCCGCGTACAGGCCCAGGTCGTCGAGCAGGGCGGGCCGCAGGTTGCGCGCCACGCGTCGTACTTCATTGAAAGCAGAGTCCAGCCGGTTCAGCGCCATGCCCAGGATGGGCGCCACCGACGCCCCTTCGGACGGCGCCAGGCGGATGCGGTTCGTAGCCGCTTCCAGCACCAGCTTGACCGACACCAGCAACTGCCCGATGCCGTCATGCAATTCGCGCGACAGCCGGGCGCGTTCTTCTTCCTGCGACTGCACCACGCGTTGCGCCAGCTGGCGCAGCTTGGCGTCGGCCTCGCGGTGTTCGCTGATATTGAGCGCGAGCCCGCTGGCGGCCACCAGCAGGATGCTGATGGCGGCGATCACGCCGATCCAGGCCATGGTCTCGCGGATATCGGTCTCGGCGCGCGCGTCCAGCTGGCGCAGCGTCCGCTCGACATCGTCCAGGTAGATGCCGGTGCCCAGCATCCAGTTCCAGCCCGGCACGGCAACCACGTAGCCAAGCTTGGGCACGGTCTGCTTCGACGACGGCTTCTGCCACATGTAGCGCACCGAACCGCCGCCGGCCTTGGCCGCCGCCACCAGTTTCTGGATCGTCAGCGCGCCTTGCGGATCACGCATCAGCCACAGGTCCTGGCCCACCAGTTCCGGCTGGCGCGGATGCATCAGGTTGCGGCCTTGCAGGTCATACAGGAAGAAGTAGCCGTCCGGGCCGTAGTCGAGCCTGGCCAGTGCCTCCATGGCGGCCTGCCGCGTGGCGGCGTCGGTGCTGCCGGACTGCACCATCGGCGCGATGGCGCTCTGGGCCAGGTCGACGTAGTGCCGCAGCTCGGTTTCCTTGCTTTGCAGGTAGGCGGCTTCGACCAGCGCGCGCTCGTGGCGCGCCAGCGCCGTGGCCTGGTAGCGCACGGCCAGCGCAATGCCCAGCATCGCGACGGCCAGGGGCGCCACGGCGAGCAAAAGTATCTTTTGGCGGAGTTTCATCTGAACCGGGGGTAAACACCGATGCCGGCAAGGCCGCGTGACTTCGTGAGTCTACGTAGTACTACGCAGGGGGTTTGCGTAGTTTCGCGCTTGTGCCGCCTTGGGCGGGTGTCAATACTACACGCCGGATTGCGAACGGGCCCCACCTGCGCGCAAAATCCGACGCAGTAGGTGCTTGCCGGCCCCGGCGATCCCGCCCCCGGAAGCACTGCCTGCCTGCACGACAAGATCCGGTTCCAGACGAGAACAGACCGGACGCCGCAGACATCCAGGAGACACCCTTTCCACGCGATCGTCGGCGGCGCCATTCCGGCACCGCCCCCGCTGCCCGGGCTCCCTGTCGCCGCAGGTTCTTTCAGCCGGTCTGAGGAGACCCTTCAAATGAATCGCATCGGACAACACCTGTTGTGGCTGGCCGTCGCCGTGCTCGGCGCGTTTGCTTTCGCCACTGTCGCGCTGTCGCGCGGTGAAGCCGTCAGCGCATTGTGGATCGTGGTTGCCGCGCTCTGCATCTACCTGATTGCCTACCGCTACTACAGCCGCTTCATCGCCGACAAGGTGATGCAGCTCGACCCCAAGCGCATGACGCCCGCGTGGCGCCACAACGACGGCCTGGACTACGTGCCGACCAACAAGGCCGTGCTGTTCGGCCACCACTTCGCCGCCATTGCCGGTGCCGGGCCGCTGGTGGGACCCGTGCTGGCCGCGCAGATGGGCTACATGCCCGGCATGCTGTGGATCCTGGCCGGCGTGGTGTTTGCCGGCGCGGTGCAGGACTTCATGATCCTGTTCATCTCCACGCGCCGCGACGGCCGTTCGCTGGGCGACCTGGTGAAGTCCGAAATGGGCACCGTGCCCGGCCTGATCGCGCTGTTCGGCTGCTTCATGATCATGATCATCATCCTGGCGGTGCTGGCGCTGATCGTGGTCAAGGCGCTGGCCGGCTCCCCGTGGGGCACGTTCACCGTGGCGGTGACCATCCCCATTGCCATCTTCATGGGCATCTACACGCGATACATCCGTCCCGGCCGTATCGGCGAGGTGTCGGTGATCGGCTTCGTGCTGCTGATGCTGGCCATCATCGGCGGCCAGTACGTGCATGAAAGCGCCGTGCTGGCGCCGCTGTTCACGTACGACGGCAAGGCGCTGACCTGGATGCTGATCATCTACGGCTTTATCGCCGCCGTGCTGCCCGTGTGGCTGCTGCTGGCGCCGCGCGATTACCTGTCGACGTTCCTGAAGATCGGCACCATCATCGCGCTGGCAATCGGCATCGTGATCGTGGCGCCGGAACTGAAGATGCCGGCCTTCACGCAGTTCGCGCAGGGCGGCGGCCCGGTGTGGTCGGGCAACCTGTTCCCGTTCCTGTTCATCACCATCGCCTGCGGCGCGGTGTCGGGCTTCCACGCGCTGATCTCGTCGGGCACCACGCCCAAGCTGCTGGAAAATGAATCGCATGCGCGCTTCATCGGCTACGGCGCGATGCTGGCCGAGTCGTTCGTCGCCATCATGGCCCTGGTGGCCGCATCGGTGATCGAACCGGGCGTGTACTTCGCGATGAACAGCCCGGCCGCCGTGATCGGCACCACGCCGGAAGCGGTGGCGCAGGCGGTGTCGACATGGGGCTTCGTGATCACACCGGACGTGCTGATCCAGACCGCCAAGGATGTTGGCGAAAATACGATCATCTCGCGTGCCGGTGGCGCGCCGACGCTGGCCGTGGGTATCGCGCACATCCTGCATCAGGTGGTGGGTGGCCAGGCCATGATGGCGTTCTGGTATCACTTCGCGATCCTGTTCGAGGCCCTGTTCATCCTGACCGCCGTCGACGCTGGCACGCGTGCCGGCCGCTTCATGCTGCAGGATCTGCTGGGCAGCTTCGTGCCGTCGCTGAAGCGCACCGAATCGCTGCCGGCCAACCTGATCGCCACCGCGCTGACCGTGGCGGCCTGGGGCTACTTCCTGTACCAGGGCGTGGTCGATCCGCTGGGCGGCATCAACACGCTGTGGCCGCTGTTCGGCATCTCGAACCAGATGCTGGCCGCCGTGGCCCTGGTGCTGGGCACCTGCGTGCTGGTCAAGATGAAGCGCGGCCAATACGCGTGGGTGACGCTGCTGCCGACCTGCTGGCTGCTGATCTGCACGCTGACCGCCGGCTGGCAGAAACTGTTCGACGCCGACCCCAAGGTGAGCTTCCTGACGCACGCGTCGAAGTTCAGCGCCGCGATTGCCGAAGGCAAGGTGCTGGCCCCGGCCAAGACGATGGAGCAGATGCATCGCATCGTCTTCAACGACTACCTGGATGCCGGCCTGTGCGCGCTGTTCATGTTCGTGGTGCTGTCGATCGTGTTCTACGGTTTCAAGACCGCGATGTCGGCCCGCAACCAGGGCAAGCGCACCGACAGCGAAACGCCGTTCGAACCGCTGCCGGCGCAGGCCTCGGCAGCGTCGCACTGACCTCAAGGAGCCACACATGCTGGATCAGATCGGAAACATGGGACGTTACCTGGGCCAGTCGCTGCGGCTGATGGTGGGCCTGCCCGACTACCAGACCTACGTGGCCCACATGGAAAACACCCATCCGGACCGCGCGCCCATGACGTACGAGGAATTCTTCCGCGAACGCCAGGAGGCCCGGTACGGAGGCGGGCAGGGCAAGTGCTGCTGACGGCGGCGTTGCCCGGTTGAAAGTGGAAAGCGGCCCCTGGGGCCGCTTTTTTCATGGCCGGCCGCTGGCCATTCTTGTGACGTATGATTGCGCGCTGTTGCGCCGGAACATCGCTTTTTAACGGTTCGATACTGTTTCTGCAGCGGGTTACAGCACCTCACAACTGGTTACAGCAAGGGCAGGGATGCTTCTCTACACTCCGCTTCCAGATACACACCACATAAGGAAAATACGATGTCTCGCCATCCTCTCCGCAATCTGACTCTGGCTCTTGCCCTCTCGGCGTCTACGCTGCCGGCGTTTGCAGGAGGTGATCTGAACAACGCACTCGGCGGTGGCCTGGGTGGCGTGGCAGGTGCCGCTGTGGGTGGTGCACTGGGCGGCAGCACCGGCTCGATCATCGGCGGTGCAGTCGGCGGCGGTGCCGGCGGTGCGCTCACCTCGAATCGCCGCGAACGCACGGGCGCCATTATCGGCGGCGCGCTGGGCGGCGGCGCTGGTACTGCAGCCGGCAACGCCATGGGCGGCCGTACGGGCGGCCTGGTAGGCGCCGGCCTGGGTGGTGCGGCAGGCGCCGCGCTGGGCGGCAACGTGTCGCGCAGCAACTCGTACGATGACGATCGCCGCTACTACAAGCGCAGCAAGCATCGTCATCACCACCACGACTAAGTCGCGGCGGCAAAAGGAAACGGGCCTTCTGGCCCGTTTTCTTTTGGATTATCGAAAGGCGGGGCGGATACCCCCTGTCGGACGCCCATGAAAAAAGCCCGTACCTGGCTGGTACGGGCTTTGCGCAGACTGCGGGGCTTGCCGATCAGATCTTGGCGCCGTCCGAGTACACGTCGAACGACTTGGCGCCGTCGGTGAACGAATCGAACTTGCCGATCTTGGCGCCATCCGTGAAGGTGTCGAACTTGCCGGCCTTGGCGCCGTCGGTGTACGGGTCGAACTTGCTGGCCTTGGCAAAGGCGGGCGCGGCGGACAGGGCAACAACGGCTGCAGCGATCAGGGCGATTTGGCGCTTCATGGCGGATCCTTCACTTTATTGGAGGATGCCGGCGTTTCGGGATATTGCTGCGTTGCGGCATCGATTAGGTGGGATATTAGGCATTCCCCTGATATGAATAAATATCCGCCTCCACAATGATTGATTGTGGTTTCAACAATAAACTACCCGTACCGTGTAAAAGTTCACGGCGGAAGCGGGAGACTATGTCATGGATCGGCTGCAATCGATGCGCGTTTTCGCCAAGGTGGTCGAACTTGGCAGCTTCGCCCGTGCGGCGCAGCAACTGGAAATGTCCAACGCCGTGGTCACGCGGTATGTGGCCGATCTGGAAAGCCATCTCGGCACGCGGCTGCTGAACCGCACCACGCGCAGCCTGTCGCTGACCGACGCGGGCGAAACCTACCTGCAGCGCTGCGCGCAGATCCTTGAAGACGTGGAAGAGGCGGAGTCGATCGTCACCGCCCGCAGCCAGTCGCTGTCCGGCACGCTGCGGCTCGTGGCGCCGGTCATGTTTGGCCTGCACCTGCTGCCCAAGACCCTGGAGCGCTTTCACCAACTCTACCCGGACGTGGTATTCGACGTGCAGTTGTCCGACCGCATGATCGATATCGTCGAGGAAGGGCGCGACGTCGGCGTGATGCTGTCCGACCTGGGGCTGGGCTCGCACCTGGTGGCCCGGCCGCTGATTTCCGCCGAAATCATCCTGTGCGCCTCGCCGGGCTATCTGCGCGCGCATCCGCCGCTGCGCACCGCCCATGACCTGTCCAACCATCGCGCCATCGCCATGCGACTGCCCACGGCCGAGCACGAATGGACGCTGTCCGGCCCCGAGGGCGAGGTGACCGTGCCGATTCGCCCGGGCCTGCTCTGCAGCAATGCCGAGCTGGCGCACCAGGCGGCGCTGGCCGACATGGGCATCGCCATGCTGTCGTCGTACCTGGCCCGGCCCAATATCGAGGCCGGCCGCCTGATGCACATCCTGCCGCAGTACCAGCTGCCGCGCCGCGACGTCAGCGTGGTCTACCCCAGCCGCAAGTTCCTGCCTACCAAGGTGCGCGCCTTTATCGACTTCCTGCTCGACGAAGGCAAGCAGCGCGCCGGCGAAAACCTGGTCAAGATGGCCAGCCAATAAAAATGGCGAGGCATTTGCCTCGCCATCTCCCCGCCGGGCCCTCTTGCCGGCCCCGGCTCGCTTACTCTTCGACTTACTCTTCGGCTTCCGCGGTCTGCTTCGGCTTCTTGGCTGCGGCGGTCTTGGCGGCAGTCTTGGTCGCCACTTTCTTGGCCGGAGCCGACTTGGCGGCCGCCTTTTTGGCCGGCGCTTTCTTGGCGGCGGTCTTCGCAGCGGTCTTGGTCGCGGTCTTGGCGGCCGTCCTGGCCGGCGCGGCTTCCGCTTCCTCGCCCTTGGCGGCCGACTTCGCCGCCGCCGACCTGGCTGCCGGCTTGGCGCCCGCCTTCGGCTCGCGTGCCTCGAACTCGAAGCCGATCTTGCCGTCCGGCTGCTTGACCAGGAATGCCTTGAAGTTGCGGCCCGTACGCGATGACTTGAAGCCGGTCAACAGGTCCGTCTTGCCGTTGGTCAGCAGCTTGCCGATCTGCTCGCGCGAGATTTCCTGCTGCAGGATGATCTTGCCGGTCGTGAAATCGCAGGTCTTCTCGCTTCCCACCGCGTTCTCGCACACGTACTTCATGCCGTGCTCGTACACCGAGCCATTGCATTTCGGGCAGTGGCCCACCGGCGTCTGCCCACTGAAGTCCACCGGCTCGTCGTCTTCCTCGTCGTTCTGACCGAAGTCGAACTCCATCTTCCAGTGGCCTTCGTCGTCCTTGGCGAGCTTCAGGATGGCCGCGAACGGACGACCCATCTTGCTGCGGAAGCCCTGCAACGGACCAATTTCCTTCTTCAGCAGCAGCTCTTCCACTTCGTCGATCTCGAACTGGCGTCCGCCCGGGATCTTGCTGATCGAGAAGTCGCACGCCGTGCAGGCAAAGCGGCGGTAGTTTTCCTTGACCTGCCCGCCGCACTGCGGGCACGGCGTGTCCAGCGTGGCGTAGTCGCCCGGAATCGTGTCGCTGTCGTACTCCTTGGCACGCTTGACGATCTGCTGTGTCATCTGCGCGATTTCGCGCATGAATTCATCACGCTTGAGACGACCGCGTTCGATCTGGGACAGTTTGTGTTCCCATTCGCCCGTCAACTCGGCCTGCGTCAGTTCCTGCACGCCCAGGCCGCGCAGCAGCGTCATCAGCTGGAACGCCTTGGCGGTCGGAATCAGCTCGCGGCCTTCGCGCACCAGGTACTTTTCGGTCAGCAGGCCTTCGATGATGGCCGCCCGCGTGGCCGGCGTGCCCAGGCCCTTGCCGGCCATTGCCTCGCGCAGCGCGTCGTCGTCCACCAGCTTGCCGGCGCCTTCCATGGCCGACAGCAGCGTGGCTTCGTTGTAGCGGGCGGGCGGGCGCGTGCTCAGGCCGACGGACTCGACCTTGTCGGTCTTCACCTTTTCGTCCTTCTGCACCGGCACCAGGTTGGCGTCCTTGTCGTCCTTGCCCTGGGCTTCGCGGCCGTAGATCACCAGCCAGCCCGGATTGACCAGCACCTTGCCTTCGGTCTTGAAGTGATGGCCCGCTACCTCGGTGATCCGCGTGGTCACCTGGAATTCGGCCGCCGGGAAGAACACGGCCAGGAAGCGGCGCACGACCAGGTCGTACAGCTTCTGCTCCGGCTCGGACAGGTTCTTCGGCGCCTGCAGCGTCGGGATGATGGCGAAGTGATCGCTGATCTTGCTGTTGTCGAAGATCTTCTTGTTCGGCTTCACCCAGCCTTGCGACAGGATCTTCCTGGCGTGCGGCAGGTAGTTCGGCGAGCTGTCGGCCAGCATGTCCATGGTCTGCTTGACCGTGTCCAGGTAGTCCTCGGGCAGCGCGCGGGCGTCGGTACGCGGGTACGTCAGCACCTTGTGCTTTTCATACAGCGCCTGCGCCAGGCCCAGCGTGTTCTTGGCCGAAAAGCCAAAACGCGAGTTGGCCTCGCGCTGCAGCGTGGTCAGGTCGAACAGGGCAGGGGACTGCTGCGTGGACGGCTTCGATTCCTCCCTGACCGTGCCCGGCTTGTCGCGGCAGGCCGCCACGATGCTCTTGGCCTCGGCCTCGCTCCACAGGCGCGATTCGCGCGCCTCGGGGTCGAACTCGTTCTTCTTGAACTTCGGATCGAACCAGCGGCCCTCGTACAGGCCGGCGGCGGCGATGAATTCGGCGCGCACTTCCCAGTAATCGCGCGGCACGAAGTGTTTGATCTTCTCCTCGCGCTCCACCACGATCGACAGCGTCGGGGTCTGCACGCGGCCCACGGTGGTCAGGAAGAAGCCGCCGCCCTTGCTGTTGAAGGCCGTCATGGCGCGCGTGCCGTTGATGCCGACCAGCCAGTCTGCTTCGGACCGGCAGCGGGCCGCATCGGCCAGCGGCATCATTTCCTCGTCTTCGCGCAGCGCGACAAACCCGTCGCGGATGGCTTGCGGCGTCATCGACTGCAGCCACAGCCGGCGCACCGGCTGCTTGGCCTTGGCCTGCTGGGCGATCAGCCGGAAAATCAGTTCGCCTTCACGCCCCGCGTCGCAGGCATTGATCAGCGCGGTCACGTCCTTGCGCTTGATGAGGCGATTGAGCACTTTCAGGCGCGATTCCGTCTTGGGAATCGGGCGCAGGTCGAAATGCGGGGGGATCACCGGCAGATTGGTGAAGCTCCACTTGCCCCGCTTGACCTCGTAGTCGTCGGGGGCGGCGATTTCCACCAGATGGCCCACGGCCGAGGACAGCACGTAGTCGTCGCTCTCGTAGTACTCGTCGTGCTTGGCAAAGCCCCGAGGGCGCGCGCAATATCGGCGGCGACCGATGGCTTTTCCGCGATGATGAGGGCTTTAGACATTCAACGGGTCCTTGTGGCGCCACCGCCTGAAAGGGCAGTGCACGCCTCTTGAAATTCACGGCAAACTATGTAAACAGCACGCCTGGGCTTTGAGGCGCCAATAATAAGCGCGGTTCCGACGGGCGTGCAAGCAAACGCCATCGACCACCCTGACCGCGCTCAACCCTTACCGGCGCCCCCGGCAAGCAACCAGGGCAGCACTTCGGGAATGTCTGGCGCCGCGCCGGCCATCGTGCCAGCGCGCCCCAGCATCCGGTCCAGCACATCGAGGCGGGGCAGCACCGTGCCGTAGAACTGCGGTGCGCCGCCCGCGATGGGCTGAATCAATACAGTAGGAAAGTTTTCGATGTCGATGTCCTCGCCCAGATAGTCAGAGTGGGTTTCGACGTCGATCCAGACGAAACAGTCGCCCGGATAACGTGCAGCCAACGCCGCAAATCCGGGCAGATAGTCCTTGCAGGTGCCGCACCACGCGGCGCAAAGGCATGCCACCAGGCGTCCCTGCGGACGTGCATGGAGCGCCTGGCGCAGGGCAGCGGCGTCCTGCTCGGGAAAGTAAACGGCCATTGAAATCGAAAAGTAAGGCAAAGGCGGTACCGCGGATCATGCCAGACGCCGGAAACGGTTGCCCGGCAGGCGCTCGGCGGCGCCGGCCAGTTCCAGCTGCAGCAGCGCGGCCGACACCGCCTCCGCCGTCATCCCGGTGCCGTCGCACAACGCGTCGAGCGTGACAGGATCATAGGCGAGCGCCGCCCCCAGCGCGTCCGCCGCAGACGGTGCCCCGGCGGTCGGCCTGGCCTGCGTTGAGGCTGGCGCCGCAGTCAGGTCGCCCAGATCGCCAAACTCCTCGAACACGTCCGCCGCCGATTCCACCAGCTTGGCGCCCTGGCGGATCAGCTTGTGGCAGCCGCGCGAAAGCTCGGCGTGGATCGATCCGGGGATCGCGAACACCTCGCGCCCGATCTCCGACGCCAGCCGGGCGGTGATCAGCGAACCCGACCGCTCGGCCGCCTCCACCACCAGCACGCCTCGCGCCAGCGCCGCGATGATGCGGTTGCGACGCGGAAAATGGTTCGGCAGCCCCGGCGTACCCAGTGGGAATTCGCTGACGATGGCCCCGCCGGTATCCACAATCTGGTGCGCCAGCTTGTGGTGGCGCGCCGGATAAACGATGTCGACGCCGGTGCCCACGACGGCCACCGTGCCGCCGGGCCCAGCCAGCGCGGCAGCATGGGCGGCCGCATCGATGCCCAGCGCCAGCCCCGACACCACCGTCAACCCCGCATCGGAAAACGCTGAAGCAAAGGTTTCCGCATTGCGCACCCCTGTGCCGTGGCGTGGCGCGCGCCGACGATGCCCAGTGACGGGCCAGACAGGCGGCTGGCATCTCCGTTGACGTAGAGCACCAGCGGCGGATCGGCAAGGTCGAGCAGCCGCGCGGGATAGGCGGCATCCGCCATCGTCACCAGATGATGGCAGGGCGCGTCGAGCCACTGCAGGGTGCGGTCGATGCGCGCGGACACCTCGGCATCGGGCGGCGCGGCGAGTACGCGCGCCACCGCGGGCTCCGCGGCATCGCGCAGCCTGGCAGGATCAAGGACCAGCACGGCCTGCGGCAGCCCGAAAGCCGCCAGCAGACGGCGTCCGGCCTGTGCGGAAACATTGGGTGTTGCCGTCAGGCGCACCCAGGCAGCCACTTCGGCTGGGTCGCGAGTCGAATCGGTCATCGAAACATCGCGGCAGCGCGTGCTTGCGCACGCGCCCGCCGGTTACTGCGGGGTGGCGGCGAGATCGCCCACCTTCATCACGTTGCTGGCATCGGTGACCAGCGCGTACGCGATACCCGGAAAGACGCGATAGACGTAGGCCAGGCCATAGCGGTCATCCGGCAGCGTGATGCTGCGGTTGCCGTCGGTCGGATCCGGCACCACGCCGCCCACGCGCGACAGCGCCAGCACATGGCCAGGCTCCAGGCCGGCATTCGACCCCAGGTTCAGCACCACCACCTGCTTGGCGCCGCCGTATTGCACGCCGCCATACACGGCCGCGATACGGGCCTGGACATTGTTGTCAGGGGCATGCGGCACGTAGCGCACCAGCTCGCGCGTGGGCTGAGGCAGCAGCAGCGTGCCCGTGCCCATTTCCTGCGGCGACTGGGTGGCCTGGACCGTGGTGACCGCGTCCGGGCCTTCCGGGCCGCGCGTCACGCGCACGCTGCCCTGGTACTGGGCTTCAAAGCCGATGACGTTGTTGCTGACCGGATCGCGCACCGGCTGGGCCGGCTTGAACGCCTGCCAGTCGCTGCCGATCGCCGCCTCGGTCGTTGCAATGCCACGCACGAAGCCGGTGTCGCCCCGGCCCATGTAGACGCGCGCGTCGGACAACGCGACGATGCGCGCCGAGGTATCGACCGCATCCTTTTCCACGACCAGCGGACGCGTCAGGAACGGCTCGATATCGGACGCCGGGATGCTCAGGATGGCTTCGCCGTCTGGGCCGTCGCCGCGCACGCGCGGTGACAGGCGGGTGTCGCCGTGAGCGCCCCCCGGCGCCGTGGTCGACAGGTACGCCCGGCCGTCGCGCTGCACCAGGTAGAGGATCTGGCCCGGGTAGATCAGGTGCGGATTGCGAACCTGCTGGCGGTTCATCCCCCACAGCGCCGGCCAGCGCCACGGCTGGCGCAGGTACTGGCCCGAGATGCCCCACAGCGTGTCGCCCGAGCGCACGGTGTACTGGCTCGGCGCGTTTGGCGCCAGTTCGGAAACGGGGATGCCCTGCTGGGCGGTTGCATCGGCCTGGGCGAGCTGTGCCGCCGAGACGTTCAGATCGGCCGCCTGGACGGCCATGCCGGCTCCGGCTGTGACGCCGGCGACACATAGCATGGCGAGGGTGAACGCGTGCAGCTTGCGGCCCGACGCCGCCTGTTCTTTGGTAAGATCGCGCATTTTCCTGAACCGGTCGGGAGAACGACCGGATTGACCCTAGGTAGAGCGTGCCTGCTGCGGCGCGCCTTGAATTTTGTACTAGCGCCCCGATTCTGCATGGAAACCCCGCACGCCGCAACGGCGGTCGGGCAGTGGACAGCACCCGGCGTTGCGCCCGAGCATCATGGCCAAACTCGACATCCTCACCTACCCCGATCCTCGCCTCCATACCGTGGCCAAGCCCGTGGCGGTGGTGGACGACCGCATCCGCCAGCTGGTCAAGGACATGGCCGAAACCATGTACGACGCGCCCGGCATCGGCCTGGCCGCCACGCAGGTGGACGTGCACGAGCGCGTGATCACGATCGACGTCTCGGAAACGCGCGACGAGCTGATGGTGTTCATCAACCCGGAAATCGTCTGGGCCAGCGACAACCGCAAGGTCTGGGAAGAGGGCTGCCTGTCGGTGCCGGAAGTCTACGACCGCGTGGAGCGCCCCGACCGCGTCAAGGTGCGGGCCCTCAACGAAAAGGGCGAGACGTTCGAACTCGATGCCGACGACCTGCTGGCTGTATGTATACAGCACGAGATCGACCACCTGAACGGCAAGGTGTTCGTCGAATACCTGTCGCCACTCAAGCTGAACCGCATCAAGAGCAAGCTCCAGAAGCGCGTCCGCTCGCGCATGTAAGGATGTAACAGTGGCGTGCCACGCCGATAGCGTCTGCTATCGTTACATCTCCTGAAGACACATCACGTACCGGCCGCTATGCGGCCGGTGTCGTTTCTACCCGCGGATTCCTGTCATGACTCAAGCCCAGCCACTGCGCGTCGCGTTTGCCGGCACTCCCGAATTTGCGCGCGTTGCCCTTGAGGCCATCCACGCCGCCGGCTTTCCGGTGGTGGCCGTCCTGACCCAGCCTGACCGGCCCGCCGGCCGGGGCATGCAACTGCAGGCCAGCCCGGTCAAGCAGTTCGCGCTGGAAGCCGGGCTGGGCCCGGTGCTGCAGCCGCGCTCGCTGCGCCGCCACGGCAAGTATCCCGAGGAAGCTGGCGCCGCCGTGGACACGCTGGCGCAGATCGCCCCCGATGTCATGGTGGTGGCAGCCTACGGGCTGATCCTGCCGGCCGAGGTGCTCGATCTGCCGCGCCATGGGTGCCTGAACATCCATGCGTCGCTGCTGCCGCGCTGGCGCGGTGCGGCGCCCATCCATCGCGCCATCGAGGCCGGCGACGCCGAAACGGGCATCACGCTGATGCAGATGGACGAAGGGCTGGATACCGGCGCGATGCTGTCGCGCGAGTCGGTGCCGATCGGGCCGCAGGACAGCACCGCCAGCCTGCACGACACGCTGGCCGCGCTGGGCGGGCGCATGATCGTCGATGCCCTGCGCCAGCTGGCCGCCGGCCAGGCACTGGCGGCCACGCCCCAGCCCGAGGCCGGCATCACCTACGCGGAAAAGATCGCCAAGGACGAAGCGCCGCTCGACCTGACCCGGCCGGCCGCCGCGCTGGCCAACCAGGTGCGCGCCTTCGACCCGTTCCCGGGCGCCACGATCCAGGTGGGCGACACCGTCATCAAGTGCTGGCAGGCGCTGCCGCTGGCGGCGGCCACGAGCCTTCCGCATCCGCCTGGCACCGTGCTGGCGGCCGACGCCGCCGGCGTGATCATCGCCTGTGGCGACGGCAGCGCGCTGCAGGTGACCGAACTGCAGAAGGCCGGCGGCCGTCGCCAGCCCGCGCAGCAGTTCCTGCAGGCCATGCCGCTGCCGCCGGGGACGAGATGCATGGTTGGCGGCGCGGCCTGAGCGGCCAATCAAGCACCTGGCATCGTAAAACCCCGTCATCCGCATTGAATTCCTGCGGTCCTGGCCCTATCTAACGAACATCGCGTCCCGCAGGGGCGGGTACGCGCCCTGATCGATCTCTCTGGAGACCAAACCATGTTCAACTGGGTCAAGACCTTCATGCTGATGGCCGCCATCACGGCGCTGTTCATCGTCATCGGCGGCATGATCGGCGGCCGTAGCGGCATGATGTTCGCCCTGCTGATCGCGCTGGGCATGAACTTCTTTTCCTACTGGTTCTCGGACAAGATGGTCCTGCGCATGTACAACGCGCAGGAAGTGGATGCCAGCACCGCGCCGCAGTTCTACAACATGGTGCAGGAGCTGTCCCAGCGCGCCGGCCTGCCCATGCCGCGCGTGTACCTGATCAACGAGGACGCACCGAACGCCTTTGCCACGGGCCGCAATCCCGAGCACGCGGCCGTGGCCGCCACCACCGGCATCCTGCGCGTGCTGTCCGACCGTGAACTGCGCGGCGTGATGGCCCACGAACTGGCGCACGTGAAGCACCGCGACATCCTGACGTCGACCATCGCCGCCACCATGGCCGGCGCCATTTCGGCCCTGGCCAACATGGCGATGTTCTTCGGCGGCCGCGACGAGAACGGCAACCGTACCAACCCGATTGCCGCGATTGCCGTGGCCATCCTGGCCCCGCTGGCCGCGTCGCTGATCCAGATGGCGATCTCGCGGGCGCGCGAATTCGAAGCGGACCGGGGCGGCGCCGAGATCAGCGGCGACCCGCAGGCACTGGCCAGCGCGCTGGACAAGATCCATCGCTACGCGCAGGGCATCCCGTTCCAGGCCGCCGAGCAGCACCCGGCCACGGCCCAGATGATGATCATGAACCCGCTGTCGGGCGGCGGCATTGCCAACCTGTTCTCGACGCACCCGGCCACCGAGGAGCGCATTGCGCGACTGATGCACATGGCGCAGACCGGCAGCTATCCGGCCTGATGCCGATGCCGATGCCGGCGCCTGCCGTGGCGTTTTGGCCAGTTTGACCGGCCAGTCCACCACAACGGGTAAACTGCCCGCTGTGTCCCTCCCGGGGCCGGCGGGCATTCTTGTATCCGCCACGTCCCGACGCCCATTGCGTCACTCTTTTTTCACGTCAGTCTGATTTTCCGTATGCGCCTGCCTCACGAATCCCTTGCCTTCCAGATGCTCGGTGCCGCCGCGGCTGTTCGCGGCGTGCACGAAGGCGCGGCCCTGCCACAGGCCATCGAAGACGTTGCCACCCATCTTCGGCTGGACCGCGTGCGCGACGCCGCCACGCGCGGCGCCATCCAGGACCTGGCCTATCGCTCGGTCCGCCTGTTCGGCACCACGCGCGCGCTGGTCACGCAGCTGGTGACGCGTCCGCCCGGCGCGCTGGTCGACTCCCTGCTGGCCGTGGCGCTGGCCCTGCTGATCGAGGGCGAGGAAGGCGATGGCAGCAAGGTGGGGCGTGGTGGCTATTCCGATTTCACCGTGGTCGACCAGGCGGTCAGTGCGGCGGCGTCCGAACCCAAGACCGCCCACGCGCGCGGGCTGGTGAATGCCGTGCTGCGCCGGTTCCTGCGCGAGCGCAAGGCGCTGATGCCGAAAATCATGCAGGACGAGGAAGCGCGCTGGAACCTGCCGTCGTGGTGGCTCGCGCAACTGCGCCGCGCCTATCCGGACCAATGGATGGCGCTGGCCGAAAGCGTCAACGAGCGGCCGCCGATGACCTTGCGCATCAATCCCAAGCGCATTTCGGTACAGCAGTACCTGCAGGACCTGGCCAATGCCGGCCTGGCCGGCACCGCCGTCGGCGACCAGGCCGTGCGCCTGGCGCGGGCCTTTCCGGTATCGCAGATTCCTGGTTTTTCCGACGGCGACGTATCGGTGCAGGACGCCGGCGCGCAACTGGCCGCGCCGCTGTGCGAAGTGGCCGACGGCATGCGCGTGCTGGACGCCTGCGCCGCCCCCGGCGGCAAGACCGGCCATCTGCTGGAACTTGCCGACATCCATGTGACCGCCGTGGAAAGCGACGCGCAACGCGCCGCCCGCATCCACGACAATCTGGCGCGCCTGGGCCAGCGTGCCGAGGTGATCGTGGGCGACGCCAGCCGTCCCAAGGACTGGTGGGACGGCCAGCCATTCGACCGCATTCTGGCCGATGTGCCATGTTCCGCATCGGGCATCGTGCGTCGCCATCCCGATATCCGCTGGCTGCGGCGCGAGACCGACGTGGCCAGGCTGATGACCGAGCAGCGTCGTATCGTTTCGCAGTTGTGGCCGTTGCTGAAGCCGGGCGGCATCCTGGTCTACGTGACCTGTTCTATTTTCCCAACGGAAGGCGAGGAGCAGGCGCTCTGGTTTGGTGCGCAGCTTCCAGATGCGATACGATTGCAGGCGCCGGGGCAACTGCTGCCCGGCATCAAGGCGCCTGAAACAACCGGCAGCGGGACCGCCGGCAAGGCAAGCCTGCCATCGGATCATGATGGCTTCTACTACGCCCGCTTCCAGAAACGCGCCTGATATTTCCTCCAATGCCGAACCTGCAGCGCCTGTTCGTCCTACGTGCCCCCGGCCGCGCGGTGCGCGAATGGCCGGCGGCTACGCTGGCCGGCATCCTGCGCACGTGGCACGCCACCGCGTTGCTGCTGCTGGCGCTGCTGGTGGTCATGCCCCATGCCGGGGCACAGCTGATCGAAACCAACGAGGCGCGCATCGAGTACCAGGACGGTGGCTTCGAGCTTGGCGCGTCGTTCGATTTCGACCTGCCGCCCGCGCTGGAAGACGCGCTGCACAAGGGCATCTCGCTGTATTTCGTCGTCGACTTCCAGCTGTCGCGCGCGCGCTGGTACTGGTTCGACGAAAAGCCCGTCAACACCATGCGTTCGGTACGCCTGTCGTACCAGCCCTTGACCCGGCAGTACCGGGTATCGACCGGCGGCCTGCAGCTGCCGTTCAATCGGCTCAAGGGCGCGCTCCAGTTCATCCAGCAGGTGCGCGGCTGGCGTGTCTTCGAACGCCGGGACGTAAAGCCCGGCGAGACCTATCACGCCGAGACACGCATGCGGCTTGACCTGTCGCAACTGCCCAAACCATTTCAGATCAACGCGGTGAATACGCGCGAGTGGAACCTGTCGTCGGAGTGGAAGCGCTTCAACTACACGGTGCCCACCAACCTCGACGCACCGCCGCCGCCACCTCCGCCGCCTCCGCCACCCCCGGTGGCCCCGGCCGCGCCGCCGGCCATGCCGGGGTCCGCGCCGTCCGCGCCGTCCGCGCCGTCCGCCGCGTCGGGCGCCTCCGCCGAACTGCGCGCACCGTTCGCGCAAACGGTGTCGAGCGTGCTGTCGCCGACCCAACTGGTCCAGCCGGCCAGCCAGCCATGAACGGCAATCCGTGGGATAGCCGATTCCGCCGCGTGCTTTATCGCGTGGTGGTCGGCATCATCGTCTTCCTGGCGCTGGTGCTGGTGGGGCTGCTGGCCGGGGCATCGGCAAACACCGAATTCTTCGATCGATACTTCACGCTGCTGTTCAAGATCAACCTGGTCGTCGGGGTACTGCTGGTACTGACGGTCGGCGCGCTCGCGTTCACGCTGTGGGTACGCTACCGACGCGGCAAGTTCGGGACACGGTTGATGAGCAAGCTGGCCGTGTTCTTCGGCGTGGTGGGCGTGTTGCCGGGCGTGCTGATCTACCTGGTGTCGCTGCAGTTCGTGTCGCGCAGCATCGAATCCTGGTTCGACGTGCGCGTGGAAAACGCGCTGGAGGCGGGACTGAACCTGGGCCGCTCCACCATCGACAGCCAGCTGGCCGATCTGCAGGGCAAGGCGCGGCTGATGGCCGACCAGCTCGCCGGCGGGTCCAGCATGGCCACGTCGCTGCAGCTGAACCGGCTGCGCGAGCAATACGGCATCCAGGAAGCGGCGATCTTCACCGGCAGCGGCCGCGTGCTGGCCACGGCGTCGAGCAGCTATGCCACGCTGGTGCCCGACATTCCGTCGGGTGTGCTCGCCGAGCAGGCCCGCATGGCCGGCGGCTATGCGGCCGTGGAGGGAGGGTCCGATCCCACGGGCGGCGACAAGGCGCCGGTCAATCTCGACAGCAGCCATCTGTACCGGATCCGCGTGATCATTCCGCTGGGCCCCGCCCCAGCCCAGGGGTCGTCCGACGAGGCGGCCCAGGGGCCGGTCAGCGCCAGCGCGGCGGCCGCCGCCGCGGCGGCACGCGCCCGCACGCGCCTGGCGCCCCCGGGCGGCCGCTGGGCCGGATCGGGGCTATCCATCGAGCGTCGCCCCGAGGATGGCCCGGCCACCGGTTTCGGGCTGGTCGGCGACACCGTGCGCGAGGAACGCTACCTGCAGGTGCTGCATCCGGTGCCGGCAGTGCTGGCGCGCAATGCCGACGAAGTCCAGCGCGCATACCAGGAGTACCAGGAAAAGGCACTCGGCCGCACCGGCCTGCGCAAGATGTACATCGGCACACTGACGCTGACGCTGTTCCTGGCCGTGTTCATCGCCGTGATGCTGGCCCTGCTGCTGGGCGGGCAACTGGCCCGGCCGCTGCTGATGCTGCTGCAGGGCACGAAGGAAGTGGCCGAGGGCGACCTGTCGCCCAAGCGCGAACTGAAGAGCCGCGACGAACTGGGCCAGCTCACGCAGCAGTTCAACCAGATGACGCGCCAGCTGTCCGAAGCGCGCATCGCGGTGGAAGACAACCGCGTGGCGCTGGAGCAGTCGAAGGCCTACCTGGAAAGCGTGCTGCAGAATCTGACGGCCGGCGTGCTGGTGTTCGACCGCCGCTTCACGCTGATCACCGCCAACCCCGGCGCCGAGCGCATCTTCCGCCAGCCGTTCGCGGGCGTGCTGGGTCAGCCCGTGGAGCAGATTCCGGGCATGGGCGACTTCGCCGACATCGTGCGGCAGGCGTTTTCCGAGCAGACCACGCGCGAAGTGCTGGGCGGCTCGCAGCACTGGCAGAAGCAGATCGAACTGCCGCAGGGCGACGAGGAACAGCCGCTCACCTTGCTGGTGCGTGGCGCCCACCTGCCGGGCGGCAACCGCGACGAGCCCGGCTACGTGGTGGTGTTCGACGATATTTCCGACGTGATCTCGGCTCAGCGCTCTGTGGCGTGGGGCGAGGTGGCGCGCCGGCTGGCGCACGAAATCAAGAATCCGCTGACGCCGATCCAGCTGTCGGCCGAGCGGCTGCAGATGAAACTGTCGCCCAAGCTGGAGCACGCCGACGCCGAAGTGCTAAAGCGCGGGGCCACCACGATCGTTAACCAGGTAGCGGCAATGAAACGCATGGTGGACGACTTCCGCGACTATGCACGCACGCCGCCGGCGGTGATGCAGTCGCTGGCACTCAACAGCCTGGCGGCCGAAGTCCTGCACCTGTACGGCATCGACGATCCGGGCGTGCATGAACACCCGGTGATTCATGCGGCGCTGGGCGCGAACTTGCCCGAGATCAAGGGTGATCCGACGCAGCTGCGGCAGGTGATCCACAACCTCCTGCAGAATGCGCAGGATGCGGCGGCGGACAACGTGGCGGCCGGTAGGGCGGCGCCCCATATCACTCTGCACACCGAGACTGTAGAATACAAAGATTCCGCCGGCGAAGACCGGCAAGCCGTCAAGTTGTCCATTACGGACAATGGTCCTGGATTCGCACCACGCATCCTGAGTCGTGCGTTCGAACCGTATGTGACCACGAAAGCCAAGGGTACGGGTCTCGGGCTTGCGATGGTGAAGAAGATCATTGACGAACATGGCGCACGCATTGAACTGCGTAATCGCATGAACGGTACCGAGATCGCGGGAGCCCAGATCTCGATCCTGTTCGTTAAACTGGCTTAAATCTTGCGCGCCGGCGCCTCCGGTTAGCGCTGCGGTGGGGTTAAGAGGGGAAGTATGGCAACGATCCTCGTAGTCGATGACGAAATGGGAATCCGGGAACTGCTCTCGGAAATTCTCAGTGACGAAGGGCATGTGGTCGAGCTTGCGGAAAACGCCCAGAAGGCGCGTGAATTCCGCGCGAACGCCACGCCCGACCTGGTGCTGCTCGATATCTGGATGCCGGATACCGATGGCGTGACGCTGCTCAAGGAGTGGTCGGCGCAGGGCTATCTGACGATGCCTGTCATCATGATGTCGGGCCACGCCACGATCGATACCGCCGTGGAAGCCACGAAGATCGGCGCGCTCAATTTCCTTGAGAAGCCCATCGCGTTGCAGAAGCTGCTGTCCGCCGTGGAAGCCGGGCTGGCCCGCGGCGTCGAGCGCCCGCGCACGGCGCCCGCCGCAGCGGCGCCCACGTCGGCCGCCGGCATGCCAGATGCGGCCACCGCGACCGTCGCACCCGCAGAAGCACCCGTCGAGACTGCCCCCAACGGCAACCCGTCGCGCGGCGTGCCCGAGGGCGAAATGCAGTTCTCGTTCGACATGCCGCTGCGCGAGGCCCGCGACCTGTTCGAACGCGCGTATTTCGAGTACCACCTGGTGCGCGAGCACGGCAGCATGACGCGCGTGGCCGAAAAGACCGGTCTGGAGCGTACCCACCTGTATCGCAAGCTCAAGCAGCTGGGCGTGGAACTGGGCCGCAACAAACCGGAACCGACCGAGCAGTAAGCGGGGCCTCAGAAATCGCTTGACGAGGGCCAATCACCCGGTTATAGTTTCGCTTCTTTGGCCCGGTAGCTCAGTCGGTAGAGCAGAGGATTGAAAATCCTTGTGTCGGCGGTTCGATTCCGTCCCAGGCCACCAGATTCAAGAAAACGGACGCTTCGGCGTCCGTTTTTCGTTTGGGGCCGCGATGTTGGGCCACAACTTTTCGGCCCCGCTCCTGCGGCGTGCCCGACACCCCGCCTGGCCGGCCGACGCCCCATCGCGTCAACCCAAAGCCTCAAGTTCATTTACATCACCCCGCGAAAACATTCAGCGCTGCGGCATGACGCCGTGGGCGCGGCGCGCGATATGCTGGGTCGATCCACCATCACCGCGCGCCCGTTCAGGGCCGCCCAGAGCCGAATGATCTCGCCAAGACTGCTGACCTCCGTTGCGCTGTTTGCTGGATGCATGGCGGCGCATGCGCAATCCCCATCCACAGGCAATGCCAGCGACCGCGTGGTTGCACGCCGCGCTACGGAAGCCGTTATCTGGGGCATGCCCGCCGTCAATACGGAGCTGATGCGGCAGGCGATGCTGCGTAGTACTTCGGCCAAAGAGAACGAAGTGGTCTACTGGTCGAAGCCAGTGAACTGGAAGAACCAGACGCTGACGCCGAATCCCGATTCGATCTACTTCATGACGTTCGTCAATACAAAGGAATCGGGTCCGCTGGTCATCGACATTCCGCCGGCGGACAACGGCTCGCTGGCCGTCAACATCGTCACGACCTGGCAGATGCCGCTGGAGGATGCCGGCCCCGAAGGCGCCGACAAGGGCAAGGGCGGCAAGTACCTGATCCTGCCGCCCGACTACAAGGACACGCCGCCGGAAGGTTATATCGTCCTGCGCTCCGATACCTATGGCGGTTTCGCGCTGATGCGTTCCAACCTGGCCAGCCATGGCGACGCGGATATCGCAAAATCGGTCGAGTACGGCAAGCGCATCCAGGTCTATCCGCTGTCGCAAGCCAGTGCACCGCCCCCGACGCGTTTCACCGATGCCTATGACATCCTGTTCGACTCGACCATCCGCTACGACGCCAGCTTCTTCAGCACGCTGAACGATGTGGTGCAGAAGGAGCCGTGGATCCAGCGCGACCGGGTGATGATCGACCAGCTCAAGTCGCTCGGCATCGAGAAGGGCAAGCCGTACCAGCCCGATCCGCGGATGGCGAAGACGCTGAACGCCGCGGCCCGCGAGGCGCACGCGGAAATGTCGGCGCGCTATGACGCGGGCTTCTATCGCATGGTGCCGGAGTACCGCTGGTTCCCGGCGGCGATGCCGGAGGTCATACGCGCCGTATCGACGGGCTATGCCAACGTGGACGAATATCCGGTCGATGCCCGTGGCGTGACCTACACGCTCGGCTTCACCGGCATCAAGCGCCTGGGCACCGCGCAGTTCTACCTGATGGTGAACAAGGACCGCGAAGGCAAGCCCTTGGACGGCGCCCGGACCTATCGCCTGGTGGTGCCGCCCAATGTGCCCGTCAAGCAGTACTGGTCGGCCACGGCCTATGACCGCGACACGCACGCGCTGATCCGCAACATGCCGCGCGCCAGCCTGGCATCGACCACCACGGGTATCCAGAAGAATGCCGATGGCGCCGTCGAGGTCTACTTCGGCCCCAAGGCGCCGCGCGGCAAGGAGGCCAACTGGGTGCCGACCGATCCCAAACGCCAGTTCGAGTTGCTGTTCCGCCTGTACGGGCCGGAAAAGCCCTTCTTCGACAAGGCGTGGAAGCTGCCGGACGTGGAGCGCGTGCAGTAGCGCCGACCCCGGCCGCTGCGTCTAGCCGAACAGTTCCTCGGCCACGGTTGGATGCAGCGGCATGGTCGTCTTCAGGTGAGATGCCTTCACGCCTAGCCGCAGCGCCAGTGCCATCGTCTGGATGATTTCCGGCGCGGCGCCGTCCATCAGGTGGACGCCCAGAACGCGGCCACTGCGCGCATTGAACACGAGCTTGAACACCGACTGCAGCGGCACGCCGCCGAAGCGGTTTTCAAGCGAGACAAAGCGCTTGATCTCGGTGCGCACACGATCGGCCTTGCCGCCCGCTTCCTCGATGGCCTGGGCCTCGGTCAGCCCCACGGCACCTATCGCAGGCTCGCAGAACACGGCGGTGGGCAGGAATTCGAAATCGGTCATGTCACCGCGTCTGTCGAATAGCCGATCGGCCAGCCAGCGGCCTTGCGCGACGGCAACGGGCGTCAGATGGACGTTGTCGGCCATGCAATCGCCAATCGCGTGGATCGACCGCACGCTGCTGCGGAACTGCCGGTCCACCTTGATGCCACCCTTGTTGTCGCGCTTTACGCCGAGTTCATCCAGGCCAAGTCCGTCGACATTCGGCTTGCGGCCGATGGCAGCCAGCACCGCCTGCGTGCGCACGGTCTGCGTGCGGCCGCGATTGTCTTCCTGCGTGTAGCAAACGTCGAAAGCGCCGTTCGACTGCGACACCATCGTGACCTCTGTGCGGAAATGTATCCGTATGCCCTTGGCGATCAGTGCTTCTGCCAGCGCGTCAGCGATGTCGTGATCGAACTTCGGCAGCAGCCGGTCTTCGCGCACCAGCAGATCGACCTTCACGCCATAGCGCGACAGGATCGACGCCATCTCCACGGCGATATAGCCGCCGCCGACCACCACAATCGACGCGGGTACGGTCTGCCACGTGAACACGTCGTCCGACGTACTGACCAGCTCGCCGCCCGGCACCGGCAGGTCGATGGGGCTGGCGCCCGTTGCGATCAGCGTCTTGCCGGCGCGAATCACTTCATTGCCGACCACGACATCGCCGCGTTCGTTGAAGCTCGCGTCGCCGTGCCAGACCTCCACACGGGCCTCGTTGAGCCGCTGCTTGTACGACGCATTGAGCCGCGCCACCTCGGCATTCACGCGCACGATGGCATCGCGCCAGTCTTCCTTGCCACCCGTGTGCGACAGGCACGTGGAAAGGATGGACGCCCATCCCGCGCCGTACGACAACATCTTCTTCGGCACGCAGCCGCGATTGACGCAGGTACCGCCGATGGCATCGCGCTCCACCAGGATCACGCGGGCGCCATGCGACGCGGCGCGACGCGCTGCGGCCACGCCACCCGAGCCCGCGCCGATCACCACGAAGTCCGCCTCGCGCGCCTTGGGTCGCACGTCGCGCTTGCGTGGCACGCGTTCGACCACGGGTTCGGCGCTGGCCTCGCTGGCGCGCCGCCGTGGCTTCACGGTCCTTGCCTGGGTTGCGGTTTCGGTTGATGCCTGACGCTTTGTCATTCAGTCCTCCTTGCCTGCGCGGCGACATCGCCGCATATGCCAAACATTCGACCGGCGCCATCTGGCGCTTTTGCTATGGCGCCGGCAACAGTTCCTGCTGGATCGCCGGCCAGTCGCGCAGGAACGATTCCGCGTCGCGCCGGCCCAGGTCATACGCATGCGTCATCGCTTCGGGCCTGGTGTAGTCCCAGCTCGAAATCGGCACGCGTTGTGACGGTTGCAGGTACAGGCGGCGCTGGCCGCCCGTTTCGATGATGAAGCGGCGCGGCCGCGGATACAGCCGCGTGACCAGCACCAGTACATTGCCCGGCGTGGCATCGAGCGCATCGACCGGCACGTTGTCGACCAGGCCGCCATCAAGCACCGCGTGGCCATTGCGGCGCAGCACCGGCGTAAAGGGCGGTGTCGATGCCGATTGCAATAGCAAATCGGCCAGATCCTCGGGTGATCCGCAGTCCTGCGCCAGCACGAATTCGGGATGGAAGCCCAGCTTGCGGCCCAGCCGTGGATGCAGCGTCTTCAGCAGGTGCTTGTCGATGTTGTACGCCAGCAGCCCGGCGGCCACGGCCAGGCGCGGGCCGGTCCAGCGCGGGATATGGGCCACGCCGATACGGATCTCCGGCGCCTGCTGCAGCCGGTGCAGGCGGTTATCGCCAAACAGCGAGAGCAGCGCGTTGCGATAGATGCCGTAGTGCGGAAACACGCGTTCGCGCCGCAGCAGGTTGCCCCAGTACGCGTTACGCGAATTGTTGGCCAGCACGTCGCGGTAATAGGCCATGGTCTGGTGCGAATCGTGCGCGTAGACCATGCACGCCGTGGCGGCGCCCGCCGAGATGCCGGCGATGATGCGCGGCCGCAGGTGCAGTTCGGGCGCGACGGTATCCCACCATCCGGCCTGCCACCAGCAGCGGTTGCCGCCGCCGGCGAAGACGATCTGGTCGAACGGTTGGGAATCGGAAGCCGACATGGTGTTCAACGATTTCAAAGCAGCGCGCTGGTCGCGATGGTGAAAATGGCAGGCACGTCCCGGTCTCCTTGGCGCGCGGCATGTTGTTTGCGCCAATGATACAGAATCGGGGTGGAGGGGGCGGGGGAAGGTCGGAGGGACTTGAAGCTGAGCTTGTGGGCGGCGGCATGTTGCGCTGCCTTGCCCTCTCCCCCGGCCCTTCTCCCGCGGGGCGGGAGAGGGGAGCAGACCGAGGGCGGTCTTGTTTATGCGGCGTTGTCCGCCTCGGTGCGTGCGGAAGAGCGGTTGGCGTGCCAGCGCAGCAGGCGCGGCACTACTACCACGGCCACCGTCATGGCCAGGATCGTGGCCGAGATCGGCTGCTTGATGAACAGGCTCCAGTCGCCCTGGCCGATCGACAGCGCATTGCGCAACTGCTTCTCGGCCATCGGCCCCAGGATCAGGCCGACGATCACCGGCGCGGTCGGGAAGTCGAAGCGGCGCATCGCCATGCCCAGCAGGCCGATCACGAACAGCAGCAGCAGGTCGAACCACGACTGGCGGATGCCATACGCCCCCAGGCCCGCGAAGATCAGGATGCCGCCGTACAGCAGCGGCGTCGGCACACGCAGCATGCGCACCCACAGGCCGATGGCGGGCAGGTTCAGCACCAGCAGCATCACGTTGCCGATGTAGAGCGACGCCAGCAGGCCCCACACCAGGTCGCCCGAGGTCTGGAACAGCATCGGACCCGGCTGCAGGTTGTAGTTCTGGAACGCTGCCAGCAGGATGGCCGTGGTGTTCGACGTCGGGATGCCCAGCGTCAGCAGCGGGGCCAGCGTGGCGGTCACCGCCGCGTTGTTGGCCGCCTCGGGGCCGGCCACGCCTTCGATGGCGCCAACCTTGCCAAACTCTTCCTTGTGGTTCGACAGCTTCTTCTCGGTGGCGTACGACAGGAAGGTCGGGATCTCGGCGCCGCCGGCCGGGATCAACCCGAACGGGAAGCCGATGACCGTGCCGCGAATCCAGGCCGGAATCGACCGCTTCCAGTCGGACTTGTTCATGTGCACCGAGCTGAGCTTGTTGAACGTGCCTTCCGGCTGCGGGAAGAAGGCATTGAACAGCGCCTCGCCCACCGCGAACAGGCCCACGGCCACCACGACGATATCCACGCCGTCGTACAGCTCCTGGATGTTCATCGAGTAGCGCGTCTGGCCCGACAGCGAATCCATGCCGATCAGGCCGATGCCCAGGCCCAGGAACAGGCTGGTCATGCCGCGCAGCAGCGACGAACCCAGCACGGCCGACACCGTGGTGAACGCCAGCAGCATGATCATGAAGTACTCGCCCGGGCCGAACTGCAGCGCCACGTCGGCCGCTACCGGCGCGAACATCGACAGCAGCACCGTGGCAATCGTGCCAGCCACGAACGAGCCGATGGCCGCCGTGGCCAGCGCGGGGCCGGCACGGCCGTTCTTGGCCATCAGGTTGCCTTCCATCGCCGTGACCATGGTCGACGATTCGCCCGGCGTGTTCATCAGGATCGACGTGGTCGATCCGCCGTACATGGCGCCGTAGTAGATGCCGGCGAACATGATCAGCGCGGCGGTGGGTTCCACCTTGGCCGTCAGCGGCAGCAGCATGGCCACGGTCAGGGCCGGGCCGATACCGGGCAGCACGCCAATGGCGGTGCCCAGGAAACAGCCCACCAGGGCCCACATCAGGTTCAGCGGCGTGATGGCCACGGCAAAGCCGTGCATCAACTGGTTCAGGGTATCCATGTCAGTGTCTCCCGTAGGGCGTTGGGGTCAGAAGCCCGCGACGGGCAGCAGCGGCAGGTTGATGCCAAGCAGGAAATCGAACAGCGCCCACATCGGCAGCGTCAGCACCAGGCCGATCAGCGCGTCGCGCACGATGCGGCGGCTGCCGTAGCCGCGCGCCACGCACACCATCATCAGCGTCGACGAGAACACGAAGCCCAGCGTGCCGATCAGTGCCATGTTGGCCACCAGGCCGGCCGCTACCCACAGGAAGCCCTTGAAGTTGTGCGGCGCCGAAGGCAGCTCGGCGTCTTCCTCGGGCATGTTGCGGAAGCCGCCGCGCAAGCCCTGCCACAGCAGCAGCGCGCCACAAACGGCCAGGCCGATGGCCACCAGCGTGGGCACGAAGCGCGGCGACAGGCCGGCATAGCCTTCGTCGCCCGAAATGCCCGGTATGCCGGCGAAGAAGAACACGGACAGCGCCAGGATGGCGACGCCGATGGATACGTGGGATGGTTTCATGTGGGGCTCTCGGATGGTCCTGCCACCCGCGCGGTCACGGGGTCCGGTGACGTTATTGGTCTGGTTTTCGGTGTTGCGCAGGTGATGGCGGCACCGTGACCCCGTGCCGTCCTCCGTGCGTGCCGGTCATCGATCGGCAGCCGGGCGGGAACGACAGGGTGAAGCAAACTTCCGCGACTCGGGTAACGACTTCTCGTATTTCTACTACTTCTTGCAGGCAGCGCCGGTGGTGGTTGCCACCGGGTGGCGAAAGGTGGGACCGCGTTGCGCGCAGCCCCCCTGGTGTAGCGTTGCCTGGCCGACGTGCTTTCTCGTGCGTTACTTCGCGACGCCCAGCTCGCGCAGCGTGGCGCCCAGGCGGGTCGATTCGGCTTCGACGAACTTGCCGAACTCGTCGCCGGTCAGCAGGAACGGCGTCCAGTCGTTCTTCTGCAGCGCGTCCTTCCAGACCTTGTTCTCGGTGCCCTTCACCACGGCATCGATCATGGCCTTGCGCTGGTCGGCGGTGATGCCGGGCGCGCCGTACACGCCGCGCCAGTTGTAGATCTCGACGTTCACGCCCTGTTCCTTCAGGGTCGGGATATCGGCGGTGCGGTCCTTCGACGTCACGGCCAGCGCGCGCATCTTGCCGGTCTTGATGAACGGCAGGAATTCCGACACGCCTGCGATGCCCACGGTCACGTGGCCACCCAGGATCGATGCCGACGCCTCGCCACCGCCCTGGAACGGCACGTAGTTGATCTTCTTCGGATCCACGCCGATGTCCTTGGCGATCAGGCCGGCCAGGATGTGGTCGATCGAACCTTTCGAACCGCCGCCCCAGCTGACGCTGCCCGGATTGGCCTTGAGCTGCGTGGTCAGGTCCTTCATGGACTTGATCGGCGAGCTGGCCGGCACCGTGATCACCATCGTGTCGGCAAACAGCCGTGCGATCGGCGTGGCGTTCTTCAGCGTCACCGGCGGGTGGTTGGTTTCGATGGCACCCACCATCACCGCGCCCGTCACGATCAGTGCGTTCGGGTTGCCCTTGTCGGTGTTCACGAACTGCGTCAGGCCAATGGTGCCGCCCGCGCCGCCCTTGTTGTCATACGAAGCCGTCTTGGCCGTGCCGGCCGCCACCATGGCCGCGCCGATCGAGCGGCCGGTCTGGTCGTAGCCGCCGCCGGGGTTGGCGCCGATCATGACCTTGAGGTTGTCGACGGCGTAGGCCGGCGCGGCCACCACGGCGGCAGCCAGCGCGGCCGAAGCGGCGAAGACATGGGTAAAGCGGGCCAGCGTGCGATGCATCGCGTGTCTCCTGTCTTATTGGAATGTTGTGGTTGTGGCGGCTGACTGCGGTCGCTCGAATCGTCGCTCGAAGAGACAGCAATAGCCATGGCCCGAATTCTAGATTCGTGAAACTGTCAAAACCCTGTCAAAACGTCTGCTTGTGCCTCGGGGTTTACGTGGTGTTGTCTGCTTTGTCTGCCTCGGGCTCTCGTCGCTGCCACGGCGTGGCCTGTCGTTTTTGGCATCGTTGCATCGGCCAGATCAGATCTGCACATCTTTGACTTGGCGCAAGTCAGACATCTCACTACGATCTGTCTCAGTGGCCTGCCGCACCGACGGCCCCGCGCAGTCGCCGTGCCACGGCAACAAGGGTTGAAAAAATACATGACATGGACCATCGCACAACGAGGCGCTGGCCGGTTCGGGATCTTTCGGGAAAGTCGTTTTCGGGTGCAGTAAAACAAGAAGGTTTGGGGTCAATCATGGATACAACGATCAAGGCGTCGGACGGCTGGCCGCCGGAACTCGACGCAGGGGCCGACCGCGGCCTGTGGAAGAGCACGGTCGCCGCCGCCAACCAGGCGCTGGAAGCGGCCAAGGGCATGCAGGCAGCCGTGGGGCAGACCCTCAAGCTGCAACACAAGATCATGGCCCTGCGCGACGAACTGCATCGCGCCGAGGCCGAGCGCGACATGTATCGCGACCTGCATGCGCGCACCGTCGACGAACTCAATCACACGCTGGACCTGAGCCCTGCCGAATGGCAGCGGCTGCGCGCCGACAACGAGACGCTGCAGATCCGGCATCGCGCCTACAAGCTGCTGGTGCAGCATTACGCGCGCATCGGCACGCCGATCGATCCCGCCACGTTCGCGGAGCAGCGCAGCCGCGTGCAGCAGCACATCCTGTTCCAGCGCCGCAAGGGCATTCCGGTGTCGGTCATCACCGCCGACGACATCGCATTCCTGTTGCGTCAAGCAAGTCAAGCGCATTAAGCACGTTAAGCACGTCAGCGGAGGAGACGTCCATGAACTGCCTTATCCCGGGACAGTTGGCGCCACAGTACTGCCGGCCGGCGCATCAGCCGCGCACACCCGGTTTCGGCCCGCCTGCTTGGCGGCATATAGACGGCGGTCGGCCGTCGCCAGCATGGCATCGAGTGTCCGGGAATCGTCGCTCACGGCTTCTGCGACGCCAATCGATACAGTGAAGTGAATGTGTCCGTCGCCCTCGCCGGGCGGCGGCGCATCGGGTGCCGGTGCCACCGGCGTGCCCTGCACGGCGGCACGCAGCCGCTCGGCCGTTGCCTCGGCATCGGCCAGCGTGGTCTGCGGCAGCAGCACCGCGAATTCCTCGCCGCCAAGCCGGGCCGGCAGGTCGATCTCACGCAGGTTCTGGCGCAGCACGTCGGCCAGCGCCACCAGCACGTGGTCGCCACTGGCGTGACCCCAGCGATCGTTCACGCGTTTGAAGAAGTCGATGTCGATCATCAGCATCGACAGGGGTGTGGGCGGGGTCGCGTCCGCCCTGGCTCCATCTGCCCCACCGGCTTCGCCATCGTTCCCCGCAGACTCGTGTTCGCGCCGCCGCCGTGCCGCTTCCCTGCCATACGCCTCGCCGAAGTGCCGGCGATTGGCCAGGGCCGTCAGGGGGTCGGTTTCGGCCAGCTGCTGCAACCGCTGGCCGGCCGCCACGTAATGGCGGAACAGCAGCGTCACCACACGCAGCGTGACGAACATCAGCAACGGCAGCGCCAGCCAGATCGACAGCAGCGGGGCGCTGGTGCGTTTCAGGACCGCCCGCCACACATCGACATCGCTGAAGGTCTCCACCAGCAGCCACGTACCCCGTTGGCCAACTGGCTGATAGAGCAGGTATTCGCCATCCACGTGCCGCATGCCGGCGCCTGCCTGGAACATCTGCTGGGGCGTTACCCCGCGCCAGGTGGGCCCCACATCGTCGGGCCAGCGCATGTCGGTGCGTACGGTGTGCTGGCTCGATACGATGATGCCGCCGCGATAGTCCATCAGGAACCGCGTGGTGCCGGCATCGTCGGGCACGCCTATCAGGTCGCGCAGGCGTGACAGGGCCACGTCGACGGCCACCACGCCGCGAAAGCGGTCTTCCACGTAGACCGGAATGCTCAACGTGGTGCGAAGCTGGGTGCTTTCGAATTGCGTGTAGACGCGCGTCCAGCGAATCTCCCTGGACGCATCGCGCTCGGGCAGCACATCGCGGTAATACGAGATATCGCTGAAGCGCTTAAAGAGGGCCGGCGCCTTGTCCGGCGCCAGCGGGGATAGGTGACATAGAGGCCGTTGCTGGAGATATAGCTTACTGTCCCAGCGGGGTCGTCGCCATCGCGCAGCCGCAGGCTCAGGCCCAGCACGTGGCTCAGCTGCCGCGCCGCGTACAGGTCCGCGTGCAGGTCGGCGTCGCGGCGGTCGAAGCCCTCCAGTCCCTTCAGCAGCGCCGGCGCCGCGCCCACCACCGGGGCATCGCCCAGCGGCACCTCCATCTGCCAGACGGGCTCGTTGCGCTGGGCGAAAGCGCGCTCCACGGCGGGGTCGGCCGGTGCGGCGCCAGTGTCGTAGAGGGTAATCAGTTGTTGCGCATAGTCGCGCACGAAGATGAGCTTGGACCGTTCGGCGGAAAACACCGCTTCGCCGCCCAGCGCGCGCAACGTGAGTTCGTGCTGGCGCGACGACAGCACGCGTTCGCGCAGCAGGTACAGGTCGCGCCCGCCCACGATGAACATCAGCAGCATCGCCAGGCTGAAGCCGGCGATCACCACGCGCTGCGGGTGCATGAGCGCCGCACGCGGCAGCCAGCGCGGCCGCGGCAGCAATTTGCGCCATGACATCGAACGTCTCCCCGGCAAGGCCCGCCGGCCCGGCGGGTAGTGAAACGGCGACTTTCGCCTGCTACATCGACGGCGGCCACGCCACGGCGTGGCGCGCCGGCTCAGTGTAGTGCAGCCGCCCCGGGCATGCCATCATGAAAGCCTGTCTACCATCAAGGGAGATCTCTTATGCCTCAGCACATCGGCATCGCGGCCTGTTCCGCCGAAGGGGCGGCATTGTGCTATCGCACGATCTGCATGGAGGGGGCCGCCTATCTCGGCGCGCACGGACATCCGGAAATTACGATGCATACGCCATCCCTGGCCACCTATGTGGCGTGCCTGGAGCGCGGCGACCTGCAGGGCGTGGCGAACCTGATGCTGCGCTCGGCAAACAAGCTGGCGGCGGCCGGCGCCGATTTCGTGATCTGTCCGGACAACACGATCCACGCGGCGCTGGGCCTGGTGCTGCCGACTTCGCCGCTGCCCTGGCTGCATATCGCCGAGGTGGTGGCCGACGCCGCCGTGGCGCGCGGTTTCCGGCGGCTGGGCATCACCGGTACGCGCTGGCTGGTGGATAGCGAGGTCTATCCGGCGGCCTTGGCCGCGCGCGGGGTCGAGGCGGTGCGGCCGCCGGTGGAGGACCGCGCATGGATCGACCACGTGATCATGAACCAGCTGGTGCCCGGCATCGTCACGCCGGAAGGCGTGGCCACGTTCCAGCGCGTGATCGACGACCTGCGGGATAGCGGTTGCGACGCGGTGGTGCTGGGCTGCACCGAGATTCCGCTGATCATCGGCGATGGCAATTCGTCATTGCCGACGCTCGACTCCACGCGCCTGCTGGCGCGGGCGGCATTGCAACGCGCGGTGGCGCCGTAGCCGATTCTCCATTTGTTGTCGCTGGAGGCCGTCAGATCTGGCTGATCAACGACGTTCCCTGCGGAAGTACAGCAGCGCGATGGCGGGCAGGGCAAAGCCGATCCAGCTGGCCAGCGGCCATCCGGCGCGCGCATACGCCCAGGCACCGACCGACGACCCGATGGCGCCGCCCACGAAGAAGATCGCCATGTACAGGCCGTTGAGCCGGCTGCGGTGCTCGTCGGACAGCGAGAAGATTGCACGCTGGCCGATCACCAGGTTGGTCGACACCGCGAAATCGAGCAGCACGGCGGCCACGGTCAGCGACAGCAACGACAGTAGCGAACCCTCCGCGCCCGCCCGGCTCAGCAGGAACGATGCAGCGCCAAGTACCAGCGCCAGCGCGGTCATCTGCCGGCTGTGGCCACGGTCGGCATAGCGGCCCGCCATCGGCGCGGCAATCGCCCCGGCCACGCCGACCAGCGCGAAGATGGCGATGCCGGTCTGCGACATGTGGAACGCCGGGCCGGCCAGATACAGCGGCGTGGTGGTCCAGAACAGGCTGAAGACGCCGAACATGGCGGCCTGGTACGCGGCCCGGCGACGCAGCACGGGCTGGGTACGCAGCAGATGGCTCATCGAGCCGAGCATCTGGATGTAGTTGACGCCCGGCGTCGGGCGGCGCTGCGGCAGCTTGCGCGCCAGCACGATGCCCAGCAGCACCATCGCCACGGCGGAGGCGGCGAAGATCGCGTGCCAGCCGAACAGGTCGGACACCAGGCTCGACACCGGACGCGCCAGCATGATGCCCATCAGCAGCCCGCTGGTGACATTGCCAACCGCGCGTCCGCGCGCGTGCTCGGGCGCCAGGTGCGCCGCGAATGGCACCAGCACCTGTACGGCCACCGAGCACAGCCCGATCGCGCAGCCCGCCACCAGGAACACGCTGGCATGCTTGGCCAGCGCCGCTGCCAGCAGGGCCACAGCGCAGCCGCCCACCAGCGTCAGCACGAGCTTGCGGTTCTCTACGATATCGCCCAGCGGCACCAGCAGCAGCAGGCCCACGCAGTACCCGATCTGGATCAGCGTCACGATCAGGCCGGCGATTTCCGGCGACAACTGCAACGCGCGGGCAATCGGCCCCACCAGCGGCTGCGCGTAGTACAGGTTGGCGACGATCATGCCGCAGGCCACGGCCAGCAAGGGTGTAATCCAGGCGGCCGGAGCGGCGGTACGTTGGGCGGTGGCGGCGGATGGGGTCATGGGGACGCGCTTGGGCGGAGGGGGCAAGGTGCTTTCAGGTGCTTTCGACAGGCACCCGTCGAAGCCGCCGATTCTACCGGGAGATAGATAGGGCTGTATGGCGTGGGGGCTTTTGGCCAGGGGGGACGGCGCCGCTTAGCCCTCGGCCTCGTCGTCGAAGCGGAATTCTTCCTGCACCGGCGCCGGATCGTCACCTTGCTCGCCGGCGGGCAGCAGGGCGCTGACGCGGACCCCCAGCAGGCGGATGCGCCGCTCCAGCGGGATCCGCTTCAGGCACTCGGTGGCCCCGCGCCGTATCGCCGCGCCATCGGCGGTGTGGGCAGTCATCGTCAGGTCGCGCGTAACGGTATGGAAATCGTCGAAACGCAGCTTGATGCCCACGGTGCGGCCCACGTAGCCCTTGCGGCGCAGGTCATCGGCCACCCGCATGCACAGTTTGGTGAACTGCTCGGAAAGCATGGGACGGTCGTTACGCGGATGCAGGTCGCGCTCGAACGTGGTTTCGCGGCTCATCGACTTGGGTTCGGAACTGACCACCACCTGGCGATCGTCGCGGCCATGGGCCACCTCCACCAGCCAGCCGGCATAGTTGCGGCCGAAATGGGCCTGCAGCAGCGCCAGGTCGGCTTCGGCCAGGTCGCCCACGGTGTCGATGCCGATGGCCTGAAGCTTTTCGGCCGCCTTGGGGCCGATGCCGTTCACCTTGCGCGCCGGCAGCGGCCAGATGCGCGTGGGGATATCGGCCGGTGTCAGGATGGTCAGCCCGTTGGGCTTGTCGAGCTCGGAACCGATCTTGGCCAGCAGCTTGTTCGGTGCCACGCAGATCGAGCATGTCAGGCCCGTGGCGTCGTGCACGGCTGCCTTGATGCGGCCCGCCACCTCTTGCGGCTCTCCCTCGATATCACTGAGATCGATATAGATCTCATCGATACCGCGATCTTCTATTTGTCCGGTGAATGTCCTGACCGCAGCCTTGAACAAACCCGAGTAGCGGCGATAGGCGTCGAAATCCGTGGGCAGCAGGATGGCGTCGGGCGCCAGCTTCGCGGCCTTCATCATACCCATGGCCGAAAACACGCCCAGGGCGCGGGCTTCATAGGTCGAAGTGGTGACTACGCCGCGTCCCACGTAGTCGCGCAGCCGCGCATAGCGACGTGAGCCGTCGGGCAGGTCCTCCGGCACGGCGTTGCGGCCGCCGCCGATGACCACCGCCCGCCCGCGCAGATCCGGATAGCGCAGCAGTTCCACCGAGGCGTAGAACGCGTCCATGTCGAGATGGGCAATGCGCCGAGGGGCGTTCGGGGGCATGGGCGAGGGCGGTGGATCGATACTGTATAAACGTACAGTATAGTGTGGCGACCTTGTTTCCGGAATAGGGAGCAGTCGCCCCAACTATTCTGGCGACAGATAATTACCGTAAGTCGTTATGCTGGTTTATTTTCGCATCGATGATTCTCTTGGTCGCAAACCGGCTGACCAGCAAACCCTCTGCCGCGTAAATGGCCAGCGAAATCCAGATCAGCGCATAGCCGATCTGCTTCTGCACCGGGAACGGCTCGTGATAGAGCCAGATGCCAAGCAAGAGCTGGATCGTCGGCCCCGCATACTGCAGCAGGCCCAGCAACGACAGCGGGATGCGCCGGGCGCCGGCGGCAAAGAACAGCAGCGGTACCGCAGTGATCGGGCCGGCCAGCAGCAGCAGGATCTGCGTACCCGTCGCTGCGCCGCGCGTCGTATCGTGTCCGGTCAGCATGAGGAAGCCGAGCGCCGCCGCCGCCAGCGGAAACAGGATCAGCGTTTCCAGCGACAAACCCTCCAGCGCGCCAAGCGCCCCGGTCTTGCGCAGCAGGCCATACCCGCCGAACGACGCCGCCAGGCCCAGCGCGATCCAGGGCAGTTGTCCGGCCGACCAGGTCAGCCAGAACACCCCGGCGGCCGCAATCGCGATCGACACCCACTGCACGGGGCGCAGCCGTTCATGCAGCAGCAGCACGCCCAGCAGCACGCTGAACAGCGGATTGATGAAGTAGCCCAGGCTCGCGTCGACCACGCGGTCTGCCGACACCGCCCAGATATAAAGAAACCAGTTGCAGCACAGCAGGCCGGCACTGGCCGCGAAGTTCAGGATCAGGCGCGGATTGGCCGCCACGTCGCGCAGCCAGCCAAAATGCCGGCGCCACAGCAGGATCGCGCCCAGAAACGCGAGCGACCACACCATGCGGTGCAGCAGGATTTCCAGCGGCGCCACGCCGTGCAGCGACTTGATGTAGAGGGGCAGCAGGCCCCAGATGATGTACGCGAGGAGCGCGTAGAGGATGCCGAGTTGCATGGGAATTGTCCCGGGTAGATGTCCGGTTGTGGGGCGGATTCTACCGGGAATCACCGCATGCTTTCGGGCGCCTCCGTTTCAATCCTGGCAACGATTTCCAGTGGTTTCGGAATCCATCGGCCATCTGCGTCGGTCAGGTAGATGACGTTGCTGAATCGGTGGACGCGCCCCCTGACCGACAGCATAACCCGGCGGTCCGCTACGTAGATCACGGCATCCCGGTTATCGGCCGTCAGAACGGGAGTCCGTTGCGCGAGGACCTTGACCGTATCCGGGTCCAGGACTTTGCTCGTGAGGTAGTAGCGAAACACAAAAGACGTTGTCGCGTTGCCGCCGGTCCATTCCGTCACATACAAGTGAATGTCCTCGGACAAAGGCCTGTCGACCACGATCTTGCTCGCCGCAGCGAGCGTCTTCTCGGACGACCAATGATTCAACAGAGTGACGCTGCCCAAACCGAGGGCTAACAGAAGCGTGAGAGCCCAGCGAAGGAATTTAGTAGCCCCGATTTTTCGCATATCTTATCGGACGTCGTTCTGGTATCCGCTCCATATCCATACCTCCAATTGATTTCACAAAATGAGAAACCACAGAGGATAGGAGTCATGCCGGGAGCCATACTTGATCAACAGCAGAAACGAAGGAAAGCGCCGCTTGCCGGCTCGAAAGGGGTTCCCGCATGCACTGCACGGCCCGCAAGCAAAAACACCCTGACTGCCGGGGACCGGCGTGTCAGGGTGTTCGGTAACGCGCGCCCGACAGGCGCTACGTTTGTCGGGTCTTACAGCTTGCGTGCGTAGCTGAACTGCGCGAACGCCTGCTCGGCCACGTTGAACCAGGCCGCCTCGTTGTTGCGGAACACGCGCCAGTCGTCAAAGATCTTCTTGAACGACGGGTTCTTGGCGCTTTCGTCGGCGTACGCTTCCTGCGTGGCCTTGAAGCACGCCTCCATGATCTCCTTCGAGAACGGACGCAGCTTCACGCCGTTTTCCAGCAGGCGGGCCAGCGCCTGCGGGTTGACGGTGTCGTACTTGGCCATCATGTTGGTGTGCGCCTCGATGGTGGCCGTCTCCAGCGCACGCTTGTAGAGTGCCGGCAGCTTGTCGTACTCGGGTTGCGATGCGTAGAACGACAGCTGCGCGCTGCCTTCCCACCAGCCCGGGTAGTAGTAGTACGGTGCCACCTTGTAGAAGCCAAGCTTCTCGTCGTCGTACGGGCCCACCCATTCGGCCGCGTCGATCGTGCCCTTTTCCAGCGCGGGATAGATGTCGCCGCCGGCAATCTGCTGCGGCACCACGCCCAGGCGCGACAGCACCACGCCGGCAAAGCCGGCCACGCGGTACTTCAGGCCCTGCAGGTCGGCCACGGTCTTGATTTCCTTGCGGAACCAGCCGCCCATCTGGGCATTCGTGTTACCGCCCATGAAGTTGACGACGTTGTATTCCTTGAAGAATTCGCGCATCAGCTTCATGCCGTTGCCCTGCATCATCCAGGCGTTCTGCTGGCGAGCCGTCAGGCCGAACGGAATCGTCGTGTCGAAGCACAGCGTCGGGTTCTTGCCGAAGTAGTAGTAGCCGGCCGTGTGACCGATCTGCACGGTCTGGTTCTGCACGGCGTCCAGCACCTGCAGGCCCGGCACGATTTCACCGGCCGCGAATACCTTGATGTTGAACTTGCCGTCGGTCAGTTCCTTCACGCGCTGGCTCAGCAGTTCGGCCGCGCCGTAGATGGTGTCGAGCGACTTCGGGAAGCTGGACGCCAGGCGCCATTCCACCGCCGGATTGCTGCCGACCACGGCCGGTGCGCCGGGCGCGCTGGCCGCTGCGGCCGGGGCCGCGGGCTTGTCTTCCTTGCCGCAGGCGGCAAGCGCACCCGTGGCTGCTACGGCCGAAGCCTTCAACAGGAAGGAACGACGTTCCATGGACATCTCCTCTTTTATAGATATGTATGCGTGACTGCCTTGCACCCGCCAATTGTGTTGCGCGGTAGACAGGTCGGTCGATTATAGCGGTGGCTTTTTCAGCACGGACGCCCTGCCGGATGGGGGTTTTCGCTAGGAATTCAGCACTTCCGCAACGGTTTTGCCACGGTACCGATGCATGCTTCGAAACGGTGCGGTGCGGGTTTCGCAATGTGGGAATCCAGACGCATTTCCAACGCTTTGTGACGATGGCGCGGGATTTTGTAACCCGGCTTGCGGTCAAAAAGTTCGCCTGTTAAAAATGAGCCCTCCCTCGGGAGTTCTTCCACGCCGGCCCCTGTGAGGCCCCTATGTTGGTGGCCCTGCCGTGGTGCCCCCAGTTGTGCCCATGCTGCAATCCGTCCTGCCTCCCTCCCGTCTGTTTTGCCGTCGCCGCCTGGCGCTGGCCGTCATGGCCGCGTGGGGCGTCACCGCATGCGCGCAGACCGGTACTTCGGTGGCACCCCCGCCGTTGATTGCGCAGAGCACAACCCAGCAAGTGACCTCTGCCGTGGCTGCCGGCATCGCGCCTGCCGCCGTACCCACCGCTGCACCCACCGACCCGCTGGCGGACCTGATCCAGTCAGCCAATGCCGCCGAGACCGCAGAGGCACCGGCCGCCGCGCCGGCCGTGGAGAATCCCGACTTCGTCGGTCCGCCCGACTCGCTGGCACCGCCGCCCCCGCCACCCCCGCCCGTGGTGCTGTTTCCGCACCGGCTGGGCGAATTCCCGGCGCTGCCGCAACGCGATGCGCAGACGACGGCACGCAATCCGGCAAGCGACCCAGAGAACGGCGATATCACGCCGGACACCCCATCCGATGCACCGCCAGTGCTGCGTTCGCAACTTCCGGCGGACGATCCCGCAGGCGATTCGGTCTGGCGGCTTGGCTACAGCGGCCGTGCCGCCGTGGAAGACCGCGCCGGCACGCAGCGCGCGTGTCCGGGCGGGGGCACGCCGTCGGCAGGGTTCGGGCAGGGCCTGGCCTGCACCAGTTCGGGCGAGGTCAAGATCCGCGAATCGGTGGCCGATATCGGCGGCGGCGCACAGGTCCAGCTGGTCGCGCAGGCCAAGGGCACCAATGCCACGTCGGTCAACGGCAATGCCGCCGCCGTGGACCCATACGCGCTGGTGCCGAATTTCTATACATCGGTCAGTGGCCTGTCGGGGCTGTCCGTGCTCGATGGCGCCAGCGTCTGGGCAGGGCGCCGCGACAGCAATCCGTTCCTGATGTCGTCGGGCCTCCTGCCGCCAAACTCCCCGTCGATGCGCTTCGGCATCGACAATGCCAAAGTGGGCGATTTGGGCGTGAGTTATCAATACACCGCGCGTAATGACCTAAATGGGGCGAAGCTTCCCAGCTATCACTCGGTGCTCTCCACCCCGATCGACACCAATGACAAGGGTTCGGTGCGGGTCGGCTTCACGCGGGTAGAGCCGCTGTCGCAGATCGAGGACACCGGCAGCGCCTGGTGGGCGTCGGCCATGCACGAGCAGAAGGGCGTGCTGTACGGTACCAACCGCCTGGGCTTCCAGTACGGCCAGGGCTCGCGCACGGCCATGACCGGCTATTCGGGCATGGGCAACGCGCTGTCGCGGGTGCGCGTTTCGGAATCGATGGAGTGGAAGGGCCGCTCGGGCCTGGCCGGGTCGGTGGAATCGAGCCTGCAGCTCGATCGGTCCGGCCTTGGCACGCTGCAATGGGCCGCCACGCGCGTGCGCCCGGCTTTCGTGGCCAATGACCAGTTCAGGCTGACCTTCGAAGTGGCGCACGACCAGATTTCGTCGGGGTTTGGCGTGGGCGGCCAGCGCACCGCCGTTACCGTCGCGCCGACGATGACGCTGGGCAAGGCGACCGGCAACGCGAACCTCCGGGCCTTCTACACCTATAGCCGCGCCAACGACGTGGACGGCATCACCTTCGCGGCGCCGGCCGACGCCTGGGCAACGCAGACCAGCGGCTCGATCTTCGGCGTCCAGCTCAATCGGCGCTGGTAAGCCGGGCGCGCCCCTTCCATCGGCCTCCAAATACCGCTTCCGGCACGGACGGCGGGGGCGGGCACAGCCAGTGGAATACCAGCGTGGCATTCATCGCACCGAATATCTGAGCCAAAAGGAAAGCCGGAACATCCATCATACGAATACCCGTGAAGGTATTGGTGAGTGCGCAGGCCAGCGTCAGAGCGGGGTTTGCGAATGACGTCGACGATGTAAACCAGTAACCCGCGGTGATATAGCTGGCCACCACAAACGGCACCAGCCCGGGCCGCGACCTACCGGTGGCGATAGCCAGCCCGATCAGGCCGAACGACGCCAGGCACTCGCTCCACCACATCGGCAAGCCGGTGCGGGCCTGCGTCGACATCGACAGCGCCGGCAGGCCGAACATCGCATGCGCAGCCATCACGCCCAGTATGGCGCCCGCCAGTTGCACCAGCACATAGCCGGCCGCCTCGCGCGGCGAGAGTCGCCCCTGCACCAGGTTCGACAGGCTGACCACCGGGTTGAAATGTCCGCCCGACACCGGCCCCAGCGAGACCAGCAGCGCGATCAGCCCGGCGCCCGTGGCCAGCGCATTGCAGAGCAGGGCCAGCGCGGTATCGCCGGCGGCGAGCCGTTCCGCGCGAATGCCGGAGCCGACCACGATGGCCACCAGCAGGGCCGTACCCAGTGCTTCGGCCACCAGGCGGCGCGCGATATCGGGAGTGGAATGCTGGACGGACGAAGACGGGGAGGAGGAGGGCGCTGCAGCGGACATGCGAGAAATCGTCGAAATACGATCGCGCAGTGTTTCGCGGCACGCCAGGGCCCGTCAATGCAACAGGGCGATGTTGAGAAACGACTCCCAGTACCGAATCGGCCTGCCTGAGGTCGTTATTGCTGCGTTTACTGCAGGTCGTTGCGCAGGATCAGCAGCCAGGGCATGTGCGAATTCGTGAAGCCGTCGAGCTGGCCAGCGTCGTTCAGGTCGATCACATCCATCGATACCGATTGCTGGACATTGCCGCCAATCGCCTTGACCACGTTGGCGGCGCGATCCACCTCGACCACGATGTCGCAGTGCATCGGCGTGGTGCCGAAACCGATCTCGGACGGATCCGACAGATATTTGTCGCGTCCGCGGCCCGCGCAGATCATGTCGCCGGGGCGGGGCACCCCGGGCACCGGTTCCACATGGAAGGCCGGACGCGGCAGGATGCCGTCGCGCGCATCGACGACGTACATCGAATGGGACTGGCCCGTCAGGAACTGGTTGTTATCGAGCCCGGCCTTTCGCATCACCCACGAGATGAACACGGCCGACCACGCCCACGCCCCCTGCGTCACCTGGCGGCAGTCGGGCGCCTCGCCGACGATGCCCCAGTAGCGCTGGGCCATCCGGCATCCCTGCGGCGTGGCCTCCATACCCGTGCCATCCGGAAAACGCAGGCATTGGCTGTCGCCATCCTCTTCCATGTCGACGTCGGCCGACGGCGGCGCCGCCGCGCCGTTGACGCCCGTGACATTGGCCGGCAGCGCCGCCGCCGGGGCGGACAGCGGGCTGTGGGTCACGCAGGCCGAATCGTCACGGCCGATGTGCACCACCTGGCTGCCCCATTTGCGCCATTCCTGCAGGGCGATGTCGACGATCCGCTCGCGCGCCGTGGCGCCGGGTGGCGTCACCACGCGATCGTAGTCCGGCAACGGCACGGCCTGGGGACGGGCGGTACGCGGCGGCGCGCTACTGCAGCCGCACAGCACGGCCAGCGCCACCACCCCGATCACCCCTGCCAGGTACGCCTGCGCGCCTGTGGAGAATGCTGTGGAAGTTTGTGTGGAAAGCGCTGTGAATAAGGCTGTGGAAATGTGCGCTGCGGCAAGCGGAACGGCATGTCAGGCTCGTGATTCCTGATCTCGCGCAAGGCCTTGATCAGCCAAGCGTGGATGACATTTTCGCGTGGTTGCGGCGGGCCTGTGAAGTGGCCCGGCCAGCTGTGCGATTCTCCACGCGGAGCTGGGGGAAAAATGGTGTGGATAACGTCCCCGCGCGCTGCGCACCTGCGCCGCTTTCGGGCTCTGGCGGCGGCACGGCGGGGTCATGCGAACCGGGCGGACAAGCTGCCCGTCGGCATTACTGGTTGACGGCGTCCTTGAACTTCTGACCTGCCTTGAACTTCACGGTCTTCGCAGCTTCCACCTTGATTTCTTCGCCGGTGCGCGGGTTGCGGGCCATGCGCTCGCCACGTTCGCCCTTGCTGAAGGTACCAAAGCCGATCAGGCTCAGGGTCTCGCCCTTGGCCACGGCATCCATGATGGCGTTCAGGGTCACGTTCAGGGCTTGCTCGGCCTTGGCCTTGGTCAGACCGTCCACGCCAGCTGCGATCGCGTCGATCAGTTCGGTTTTCGTCATGCTTCACTCCGTATCGAGTTGAAAAAACACTGACGTCCTGACCGGGGGGCTTGGCTGCAAGCCGCCCCGGCAAAGACGCCGCGGGCCACATCATACCGTGTCGGACACGCCGCACCGGGAACAGTTTGTTACCGGCCCATGCCGCGCAGGCCGCGTCAGGTCAAGGTTGGCGGGTTTTTTGCGGAAAAGGCGAGCGGGAGAAACGGCCTCTTACGCCCCTTTATGCCCCTTTACGCCCCCTTCACGCCGGGGGTGGCCCGGGACAGGGCGAGCAACGGTATACGGGCCTGGCGCCGCGTATACGGCTCAGGACGCGTTTGGGGCGTTCGGATAGCCCACCGGAGCGTATACGCCTGCCGAGGGCCGTATACGGGCCTTACGGGCCTTACGGGCTTCTCACGGCGCAGTCGATCGCTCGACGCGGCGCTCGGGCGACGGGGCGACGTATACCGCGCCTTCTCGTAGGGTCGCCATGGATTCGGGGGTTGGGGCGGCACTTCCACGAAGTGCCTGTTTTTTCATCACCACAAAAAAGGCCGTCAGGCCGGAGGCCACCTCTGCGCGTCTTGCCTCCGGCAGGTATACGGCCCCGGCGCGATCCTCCTGCGTATGGTTTACATCTTTCTTTCATGTATACAGATAGTAGTGATAGGTAAACCACCCCGGTTTCTGTGGATAACCCGGTATACCTCAATCGGCTCAGGCGTTTACGTATACCGAAAGCACAGGGATGAAGTGTTGGACCGCGTGGATGACTCATCCCTCTGGATGGGATGAGGGACGTATACCGCCCAAGTTGTTCGTATACGGTCCCCATGCCAGCCCCAGGCAGCCCACACCAAACCCATGCGCTTATCCACAAAAACGGGCCCGGTTATCCACATCGGTATACGTGGCGGCTCCGATGCCGGAGGCGGGGATGATGCGTATACCTGACACAGCCGCGCGGGTATCATCCGGTTCGCGCCGGACTGGACCGGCACCACCACCGCAGGAACATCAGAATGTCGGACAAGGCCAACGACGCCAGGGAACTGAAGCCAGGCAAGAAGAAGACCGCCAGCGATCGCATCGAGGTGCGCCAGTCCGGCGTGCATGGCAGGGGTGTGTACGCGATTGGCGCCATTGCCGAGGGCGAACGCGTCATCGAATACAAGGGCGAGCACATTTCCTGGAAGGAAGCGCTCAAGCGGCATCCGCACGATCCGTCGGACCCGAACCACACGTTCTACTTCAGCCTGGACGACGGCAATGTCATCGACGCCAAGTTCGGCGGCAACCGCGCTCGCTGGATCAACCACGCCTGCGAGCCGAACTGCGAGGCGCGCGAGAAGAAGGGGCGCGTCTTCATCCACGCGCTGCGCGATATCGCGCCGGGCGAAGAGCTGTTCTATGACTACGGCCTCGTGATTGACGCGCGCTATACGAAGAAGCTGAAGAAGGAATACGAGTGCCGCTGCGGCAGCCCGAAGTGCCGGGGCACGATGCTGGCGCCCAAGGAAAAGTCAGGCAAGTAATCAGCCCGACGCGGTACCGGGTGCCTCGCAGGGGATCCGGATCACGAAACGCATCGACGCGCGGCGGGATGGCGATTCCGCCAGATCGGGCGAAGCGGCTGCGGCGGCATCGTCGGAGCCGCCGGCCATGGCTGCCGGGACTGTTGCAGGCGCCGAAGCAGGCAACGGCACATCCTCGATCCGGATCGTCCCCTGGTGCAGTGTGATGATTTCGTGGACGATGGCCAGCCCCAGCCCGGCCCCGCCCGGCGATGCCTGCAGGGCAGGCGCGCCCGGCGTGTGGTCGCCGCGGAAGAACCGCTTGAAAACTTCCTCGCGGCGGGCGGGCGGAATGCCCGGCCCGTTGTCTTCCACCATCACCACGGCCATCCCTCGATGGCCCATGGCTTCGCCACCGGCGCGCACCGTGATGCGTCCGCCGGCCGGCACATACTTCACCGCGTTATCGATCAGGTTGGACAGCGCTTCGCGCATCAGCAGGCGGTTGCCGCGCACGATGGCCGGGGCGCCGCCGGTGAACGTGGGCCCGGGCAATACCTCGAAACCGAGGTCCACGCGGCGCGCCAGGGCCTGCGGCACCCATTCGGCACCAATCTCGAAAGCCAGTTCGGCCAGATCGAAGTGTTCCACCGGCCCCAGCCGTTCCAGCGACAGGCCGGGCTCGGCGCGCGCCAGTGACAGCAGCTGGTTCGACAGCCGCACGGCGCGGTCGGCGGCCGTCTGCACCTCGCGCAGCGCATGGCGCGCCACATCGAGCGAATCGGCCTCGACGGCGCGGTCGGCATGGAGCTTCACGGCCGTCAGGGGCGTGCGCAGCTGGTGCGCGGCATCGGCGATGAACTTGCGCTGGGCGTCCAGGGCATCGCGCAGCCGCGACAGCAGCGCATTGAGCGCGCGGATCAGCGGCTCGACCTCGGCCGGCACCTGGGTCTCGTCCAGTGCCGCCAGCGACCGCGCGGTCTGGCGGTTCAGCTTGTCGGTCAGGATCTGCAGCGGCACCAGCTCTTCCTTGAGCACGTGCGACAGGATCAGGCTACCCACCAGCAGCAGCAGGATCAGCGGCACCGACACCGACAGCAGGATCTCGTTGGCTGCCGTCTCGCGCCGGTCCAGCAGCTCGGCCACTTCGACCACGATCGGCCCGCGCGGGATCTGCGCCTCGGCAGGCGTGGTGGCCAGTTCGTCGGCGGCCGGGCTGGGCAGGCTCACCGGCAGACGCACCGCGCGCACCTGGCGGCCGCTGAACCACGCGTAGAACAGCCGGGCATCGTGCAGCGAGGTCTGGCCCGTGCCGTAGCCCAGCCAGGTATCCATGCCGCCGATCAGCCCGTCCGGGCCGTGGATGCGCCAGTAGATGCGATCCGTGCCCTCGGCTTCCACCAGGGTCTGGGCGATGATGGGGATGTCCTGCTCCAGCCGTGGACCGGCAATGCGGATCTGCTGGGCGATGTTGTTGGCCACGCCGTAGAGCGCGCGATCGAACACCTGCGTGGTGTAGTGCGCGGCCAGCCAGTACGACAGCGATCCGCTGGTCAGCACCAGCGCAAACAGTGGCGTGGCCAGCGCGCGAAGCAGGTGGATGCGCAGGCTTGGGTTCGATGTGCCGCGTGCCGCCGCGCCGCCACGGCCACGGCCGCCGCGCGTGCGCTTGCCCGTGGCGCTCGCATCGCCAGGCGGGGCAGAAGAAGATTGCGAACGCGGCCACATGGCGGGTCAGGACTTCCGTTAAGGCGGCCGCCACCCGGGCGGCGCAAGCCGGACAGGCTCAGTGGCCGGCGCGGATCTGGAGCAGGTAACCGAAGCCGCGCACCGTCACGATCTCGACGTCGGCATCCTCGAGCTTTTTCCGGACGCGGTGCACGTAGACCTCGATGGCGGTATCGCCCACCGTATCGCCGCCTTCGCCGGCCGGATGCGCGAAGGTGGCCAGGTGGTCCTGCAGTTGCGCCTTGCTGACCACACGGCCCTGGCGCTGCAGCAGCAGTTCCAGCACGGCGAACTCGCGCGGCGACAGTTCCAGCGGACGGCCATCGACGAACATGCGGCGATCGTTGCCCGACAGCCGCAGCCGGCCCAGCCGCACATCGCGCTCCGGCGCGGCCTCGCCGTGCTGGCTGCGGCGCAGCAGCACGCGCACGCGGGCTTCCAGTTCGGGCAGGGCGAAGGGCTTGACCAGATAGTCGTCCGCGCCGGCGTTCAGGCCCGACAGCTTGTCTTCGAGCTCGTCGCGGGCGGTCAGGATGAGTACGGGGGTGGTGCGGTTGCGGGCGCGGTAGCGGGCCAGCAGGGTCATGCCGTCGATGCCGGGCAGGCCGAGGTCCAGGATGACCAGGTCGTGCTGTTCCTTCAGCAGGTGGTCGGTGGCGTAGACGCCGTCATGCACCACGCGTACCTGGTGGCCGGCGCGGGACAACCCGGCTTCCACGCCGCTGGCGATTTGACGGTCGTCCTCGATCAGCAGGATACGCATGGGGATACAGGTGACATTGAATCGGAAACAATGTCACCGATTGTACAGGGCAGGCCCGCGGCCTGCCTTTCAGTTGGCCTACAGCCGTGCGGCGCCGTTTTCAGCGCGCCAGGCCGGCGGCGGCCTGCTCGATGAAGCGGGCCAGGTCGATATCGCGCTGGGTCAGGCCGTTGGCGTCGTGGGTGGACAGCGTGATGTCCACGCGGTTGTACACGTTGAACCACTCGGGATGGTGGTCCACCTTGTCGGCCTGCAACGCCACGCGCGTCATGAAGCCGAAGGCGGCATTAAAATCGGCGAACTTGAACGATTTCTGGATGGCGTCGCGGTCCTGGACGGTCGTCCAGCCGGGCAGCGCGGCCAGCAGCGGCTGGCGGGCGTCTTGCGAAAGAGGCGTCATGATGGGCTCGATCTGAGGGTTGTCTGTTGTCTGTTGCAGGAAGAGGCACACGACAAAAGCCGGCCCGCCCCGGCGGCCGGGGCATGCCGGCATTGTTTCACAAAGCGGGGCGGGAGGCGGGGCGGAGCCCGCCCCGGCGCGTCAGATATCGTCGCTGCTGGCCCAGCCTTCGCGGGTGCCGGTGTGGATCACCTGATCGCCCTCGGCGATGTCGCCGGCGCCCAGCGTCGGCAGCGTCCGCAGCGCCGGGTACATCTCGGTGAAATCGGGGCGCGTGGCGTCGAACAGCTGTTCGAAGCTGTCGATCACGAAGTACGTTTTCTGGAACGTGTCGATGCGGTAGCGGGTGCGCATGATCCGGTGCAGGTCGAACCCGATGCGGTTCGGGCTGGCCGAATCCAGGCTGTAGATCGATTCCCCCTGGCTGGACAGGATGCCGGCGCCAAAGATGCGCAGGCCCTGCGGCGTACGGATCAGGCCGAATTCCACGGTGTACCAGTACAGGCGCGCCAGCATGTCCAGCGCGCCCAGCCGGGCGGCCTTGAGCCCGCCCTTGCCGTACGCTTCCATGTAGTCGGCAAAGACCGGGTTGATCAGCAGCGGCACATGGCCGAACACGTCGTGGAAGCAGTCGGGCTCCTGCAGATAGTCCAGCTGCTCCGGCTTGCGCATCCACCAACTGGCCGGAAAACGCCGATTCGCCAGATGGTCGAAAAATACCTCGTCCGGTACCAGGCCCGGCACGGCCACCACCTGCCAGCCGGTGGCGCGCATCAGCAGTTCGTTGAGCTGGTCGAACTCGGGCACGCGGTCGCGTTCCATGCCCAGCGTGGTCAGGCCCTGCAGGAATTCGTCGCAGACCCGGCCCTGCAGCATCGACGCCTGGCGGTCGTATAGCTTGCGCCACATCGCATGGTCGGTATCGGTATAGCGATGCACGGGCTGAGCGATGGTGAAATCGGGGCGCAGTTCCTGGCCCGACAACAGTCCGGCTTCGAACTGTTCCTTGAGCTTGGCGGTCATCGTGCCGGCAAAGTTGCCGGTGTCCTGCGTGGCGGCCGAAGGGTCATGCGTTGTGTCTCCAAACTTGTGATCTGTGTTCCGGTCGGATGCGGAATTCATGCATAGTCTATCGAGCCGGCGCTGCGGAATGGACGCGAAATCAGGCTGCAAGACGAATCGTGTGCATATAATCCGCATGAATTGCGATCCCCATGCGGAATATCTGCGCACATGAACCCCACCAACCTCGATCCCTATGACCTGGCCCTGCTGGCTGCCCTGCAGGCCGATGGCCGGTCCACGCACCAGCAGCTGGCCGAGCGGGTGCACCTGTCGCCCAGCCAGGTGGGCCGGCGCCTGGCCCGGCTGGAGGCCGATGGCGTCATCACCGGCTACCGTGTGAACCTGTCGCCCCAGGCGCTGGGGCTGGGGGTGATGGTGTTTATCAGCGTGAAGCTGGCACACCATGGCGACACCATGGTCGAGCGGTTTGCCGAGGAGATCCTGCTGCTGGAAGAGGTGCAAGAATGCTATTCGGTGGCTGGCGAGGCCGACTACCTGATCCGCGTGATCGTGGCCGACCTGCCCACGCTGGCCGACTTCACGATGAAGCGGCTGATGCGGGTGCCCGGCGTGGAGAGCGTGCGGTCGAATATCGTGCTGACGGCTCTCAAGCGCGAAGGGCCGCTCCCGCTGTCGCATTTGCGCTAGATCGCAAGGTTTTTCTTCCGAAATGTGCAGAGGCTTGCGCTTGCCATCCGCGCATGTCACGCTCGCGCGGAGCCAATTCGGGAGTGCAGCATGATCGGGAGGATCGCCACGGCGGCCGCGGCCACCGCAGCAGGTCTTGTAGTCAGTGCGTTGACATGGGCGCCGGCCGCATCGGCCGCGCAGATCACGCGTTTCTCACCCGAAGGGGTGAATCCGCAGGTTCGTCAGGTAGCCATCCGGTTCGACGAACCGATGGTGCCGATGGGCGACCTCAAGGCCGCCGCGCCGGCCTCGGTATCCTGCCTGGGCGGCGTGGGCGGCAGCGGGCGCTGGGTCAACGCCACCAACTGGGTCTACGACTTCGAGCGCGACCTGCCCCCGGTGTGCGCTGCACGGTACAGATCGCCTCATCCCTCAAGAGCGTGGCCGGCAAGGTCTACGCCGGCAAATCCGAATACCGGTTCGAAACAGGCGGCCCGATCGTGATCTCGGCGCGCCCGTCGGGCGGCCTGGTCGAGGAAGACCAGGTCTTTGCGCTGCGTTTCAACGGCGCGGCCACGGCCGGGTCGATCCGCGCCCATGCGTGGTGCCAGGCCGAGGGCCTTGGCGAACGCATTCCGGTGCGCCTGCTCACGGGCAAGGAACGCGACAGCGTCATCGAGGCGCTGGCGTGGAAGGAGGTGGTCAAGCGCGACGGCGACGCCGTGCATCTGCTGGCCTGCCAGCAGCGCCTGCCTGCCGGCGCGCGCATGCAACTGGTGCTCGATGCGGGCATTGCCACGCCGTCGGGCCTGGCCACCACGGCGGCGCGCCGCTTCGACTTCCAGGTGCGCGACCCGTTCGCGGCGGGCTTCACCTGCGAGCGCGAACGCGCCGAGGCGCCGTGCACGCCGCTGCGGCCGATGACCGTCACGTTCACCGCGCCGATTTCGCGCAAGGTGGCCGAGGGCATCGTGATGAAGACGCCTTCCGGCCCCAAGACTCCCTCGTTCGATCCTGACGATGCACCCGATGCGCCGGTATCCACGGTCACGTTCAAGGGGCCTTTCCCCGAAAAGGCCAGCCTGACCATCGAGGCGCCAAAGGATCTCAAGGACGAAAGCGGCCGCGCACTCAGCAACGCCGACCTGTTCCCGATCAAGCTGACCACTGCAGCGCTGCCGCCGCTGGCGAAGTTTGCCGCCGCGCCCTTCGGCGTGGTCGAGCGCTTTGCCGACCTGCCGCGCGGAAAATCGGCAAACGACTATCCGCCGCTGCTGCCCGTGACGCTGCGCAATGTCGAGGCCGACCTGCCGACGCTGGCCGTGCGGGCCGAGGCCGGCACCGTGGCGCGGCTCAAGGTTGATGACGACGGCGCCATCCTGCGCTGGTTCGGCATGGTCAAGCGCATGCACGAGAACACCTGGACGAAGGAGCAGATCGCCGCGATTCGCGCCGGCCACGCACCGTATTCCGTCCAGAGCCCGCGCAACGCACCGGCCATCGAGACGCGCTCGGTATCGCTGCTCGAAGGCGTGGCCGGGGCGAAGAAGCTGGCCATCCCGAAATCCACTGACACCACGCCGCGCCCGTTCGAGGTGGTCGGCATTCCGTTGCCCGAGCCCGGCTTCCACGTGGTGGAGATCGCGTCGCCAATGCTGGGCGAGGCCTTGCTCGGCAAGAAGGCGCCGATGTACGTGCGCACGGCCGCGCTGGTCACCAACCTTGGCGTGCATTTCAAGCTGGCCCGTGGGGAGGGCGATGGCGACATGAGCGGCCTGGCGTGGGTCACCACGCTCGACGACGGCAAGCCCGTGGCCAACGCCAGGGTGGCGGTGCGCAGCTGCGAGGGCGAACTGCTGGGGCAGGGCACCACCGACGCCACCGGTGTGGCGCGCTTCGCCAGGCTGGCCGACCGGCGCTACAAGGACTGCGCCAACGGCATGAACGGCTATTTCGTGTCGGCCCGCATCGGCGCCGACCACGCGCAGGCACGCGGCAAGGCCGACATGGCTTTCGTGATGTCGGACTGGAATCGCGGCATCGAGACGTGGCGTTTCAACGTGCCCACCGACCTGAGCCCGAAGCAGACCATCCGCGCCCACACCGTGTTCGATCGCACGCTGCTGCGCGCTGGCGAAACGGTGTCGATGAAGCACCTGATCCGCAACGAAACCTCGCAGGGCTTTGCACTGCCGCAGGCCATGCCATCGAAGCTGCTGATCACGCATGAAGGCAGCGGCCAGAAGTACGAGATGCCGCTGGCATGGCGCACCACCGCCACGGGCGGCCGCAGTGCCGAGAACGCGTTCCAGGTGCCGCCATCGGCCAAGCTGGGCGTGTACGACGTGGCGCTGGTCTACGACAACGACCGCACGCTCGATAGCGGCAGTTTCCGCGTCGAGGCATTCCGGCTGCCGGTACTGTCCGGCACGCTGTCCGTGACCAAGGACCTGAAGGCCAAGGGCAATGCGCTGGTGGCGCCGGCCGAAGTGCCGGTGGGCGTGGAAATCCATTACCTGAATGGCGGCGGTGCGGCCGGCCTGCCGGTGCGCCTGTCCGCGCTGATGCGCAACAAGGCGGTCAACTTTCCCGATTACGACGACTACGCGTTTAACCCGCCGCGCGCGCAGCGGCAGAGCAGCAGCGGCGACGAGGAAGACGACCAGGACAGCGAAACGTCGCGCGACGAATCCGAAAAACTCGTGGCCGACAAGCTGCCGATGACGCTGGACAAGGACGGCAACGGCAAGCTGACGGTGAAGAACCTGCCGAAGGTGGAGGCGCCGCGCGACCTGGTGCTGGAAGCCGGCTTTGCCGACCCGAACGGCGAGATCCAGACGCTGCGCCAGACCGTGCCGCTGTGGCCATCCGCCGTGGTGGTCGGCATTCGCGCGGCCAACTGGGTGTCGGTCAGCCAGAAGCTGGCCGTGCATACGGTGGTGCTCGACACGCAGGGCAAGCCGGTGGCCGAGGCGCCGGTGCAGATCAAGGCCCGCGCGCGGATCACCACGTCGGCCCGCAAGCGCGTGGTGGGCGGCTTCTATCGCTACGACAACCGCAGCGAGACCAAGGACCTCGGCGTGGTGTGCGATGCACGCACCGATGCGCAGGGCCGTGCGCGCTGCGAGGTGGAACTGTCGCAGGCCGGCGAGGTGGAACTGGTCGCCAATGCGCGCGATGCCGATGGCCGCGTGGCGCAGGCTGCCACCACGGTGTGGGTCACGCGCCAGGGCGAACTCTGGTTCGGCGGCGAGAACCACGACCGCATGGACGCGCTGCCCGAGAAGAAGGCGTACGCGCCCGGCGATACCGCCGTGTTCCAGGTACGCATGCCGTTCCGCCGCGCTACCGCGCTGGTGGCGGTGGAGCGTGAAGGCATCCTCGATACGCAGGTGGTGGAGCTGAACGGCAGCGATCCGACGATCAAGCTCAAGGTCAAGCCCGAGTGGGGGCCGAACGTCTATGTGTCGGTGCTGAGCCTGCGCGGCCGTCTGCGCGAGGTGCCGTGGTACTCGTTCTTCCAGTGGGGCTGGCGCCAGCCGCTGGACTGGTGGCACGCGTTCCGCAGCGAAGGCCGCGAGTACGTGGCGCCGTCGCCGCTGGTGGACCTGTCGAAGCCGGCCTTCCGGCTGGGGCTGGCGCAGATCCGCGTTGGCAACGATGCGTACAAGCTCGACGTCAGCGTGACGCCCGACAAGGCCACGTATCCGGTGCGCGGCAAGGCGCGCGTGACGGTGCAGGTCAAGCTGCCCGACGGCAAGCCGGCGGCCAATGGCGAGGTGGCGCTGGCCGCCGTCGACCAGGCACTGCTGGAGCTGATGCCGAACACGAGCTGGAACCTGCTCGATGCGATGGTGCAGCCGCGCAGCTATGGCGTGGAGACGTCGACGGCCCAGATGGAGATCATCGGGCGCCGCCACTATGGCCGCAAGGCGGTGCCGGCGGGCGGCGGCGGGGGCAAGAGTCCCACGCGTGAACTGTTCGACACGTTGCTGCTGTGGAATCCGCGCGTACAGCTGGACGGTGAAGGCAAGGCCACGCTGGAGGTGCCGCTCAACGACTCGCTGACCAGCTTCCGCATCGTGGCAGTGGCCGATCTGGGCGTGAACCGCTTTGGCAGCGGCAGCGCCAGCATTGCCGCGACGCAGGACCTGCAGATGATCTCGGGCCTGCCCCTGCTGGTGCGCGAGGATGACAAATACCGGGCGATGTTCACGCTGCGCAATACCACGCAGCGCGCGATGACCGTGGAAGCCACGGCACGCGCGACGCTGGTCGACGCCCAGACGCTGCCGGCGCAGACCGTGCAGATTCCGGCCGGCGAGGCGCGCGAGATCGGCTGGGATATCACCGCGCCCGCGCTGCTGGCATACAGCCGCAGCGGCACGATCCTGTGGGAGGTGGCGGCCGCCGAGAAGGGTACGGGCGGCGCCAGCGACAAGCTCAAGGTATCGCAGCAGATCGTGCCGGCCGTGCCGGTAACGGTGCAGCAGGCCATGCTGGCGCAGCTGACGCCCAACATGTCGGTGCCGGTTCAGGCGCCAGCCGGTGCGCTGGCCGATCCGTCGGGCAAGCTGCGCGGCGGCATGCAGGTGTCGCTGCAGTCGTCGCTGGCCGGTGGCATGCCCGGGGTCCGGGAATGGTTCCGCAACTACCCGTTCAGTTGCCTGGAGCAACGCTCGTCGAAGTCGCTCGGTCTTGGCGACGCGGCCGCGTGGGAAGCGCTGATGGCGCAGCTGCCTTCGTACCTCGACACGAACGGGCTGGCGTCGTACTTCCCGCTGCAGAGCGACAGCCAGTCGGGCAGCGAGGTGCTGACGGCCTACCTGCTGGCGATTGCCGACGAGGCGTCGCGCGCAGGGCTGCCGATGCGCATACCCGATGCACAGCGCGAGCAGATGGAGCGCGGCCTGGTCGCCTTCGTCGAAGGTCGCATCGCGCCGCCGCGCTGGGCACCGTCGTCGGCGACGATGGACCTGGACGTACGCAAGCTGGCGGCCATCGAGGCGCTGTCGCGCAGCGGCAAGGCGCAGGGGCGCATGCTGGGGTCGATCCAGATCCTGCCGGACCAGTGGCCGACATCGGCGCTGATCGACTGGCTGGGCATCCTGTCGCGCGTGCAGGACATCCCCGAGCGCGACAAGCGCATGGCCGATGCCACGCAACTGCTGCGCAGCCGCCTGAACGTGCAGGGCACGCGCCTGGTGTTCTCGACCGAACGCAACGACAACTGGTGGTGGCTGATGGCCGGTGGCGACGTCAACGCGGCCAAGCTGCTGGCGCTGGCGTCGACGCTGCCGGGCTGGAAGGACGATGTGCCGCAACTGGTGACGGGCCTGCTCGGCCGCCAGACGCGCGGGGCATGGTCGACCACGACGTCGAATGCCTGGGGCGTGATGGCGATCCGCCGCTACGCGCAGGTCTACGAGAAGACGCCGGTGGCCGGCAGTGCGCGCGCCACGCTGGGCGATGTGTCGCGTACGTTCGACTGGTCGAAGGCCACGCAGAAGGATGGTGTGGCCAGCGGCATGGTCGACCTGCCGTGGCCAGCGGTGTCGGCCAATGCGCCGGCTGCGCTGCAGGTGGAGCAGCAGGGCACGGGCCGGCCGTGGGCCACGGTGCGTGCGCTGGCTGCCGTGCCGCTGCGTGAACCGGTGTCGGCAGGCTATCGCATCCGCCGCAGCGTTACGCCGGTGGAGCAGGCGGTGGCGGGCAAGTGGTCGCGGGGCGACACCTACCGCGTCAAGCTCGATATCGACGCGCAGGCCGACATGACGTGGGTGGTGGTCAGCGACCCGGTACCCACGGGCGCCACGATCCTGGGCAGCGGCCTTGGCCGCGATTCGGTGATCGCCACGCGCGACCAGAAATCGGCGTGGTCGGACTTTACCGAGCGCACGCCCGAGGCCTATCGCGAATACTTCAGCTATGTGCCGAAGGGCGGCCTGTCGGTGGAGTACACGGTGCGACTCAACAACGCCGGCGAGTTTGCGCTGCCGCCGACCCGTGTCGAGGCGATGTATGCCCCGGACGTGTTCGGTGAAACGCCCAACGCCAAGCTGACGGTAGGAGCGGCCAAGTGAGCTGGATCGCCATGCGGATGCCCCCACGCGTGCGCGAATGGTGGATTGCCGGCGCGCTCGCCGGCATCACCTACGGTTTGCTGCTGTTCCAGGCGTCGCTGGAGCTGCCGCCCAATACGCCGCTGACCGGCCAGATCGCGTACCAGCCGGTCTGGAAGGTGGCCATGGCGCTGCTGCTCACACGGGCGGCGTGGTTCCATCGCGCGCCGGGCGAGCGGCGCTGGCTGATGATCGCGCTGCTGTTTTCGGGCCTGGGCGATTTCCTGCTGGCGCTGCCGGGGCTCAGGATTTCGTTCATCGGCGGCCTGGGCGCCTTCCTGATGGCGCACCTGGCCTACCTGCGCCTGTTCGTGCCGCTGGGCAGCGATCTGCGGCCCCAGCGCCTGGTGGGCTGCGGGCTGGTGCTGGGCGCCGCCGGTGCGTTGCTGGGGCGCTTCTGGCCCAATCTCGGCCCGATGATGTGGCCGGTGACCGTTTATATCGGCGTGCTGGCCGCCATGGCGTGCGCGGCGCTGCTGGCGCGGCTGCCGACGCCGCTGGCGGCGCTGGGCGCGCTGTTCTTTGTGGTTTCCGATGCATTGATCGGCACGGCGAAATTCCTGTCGCCGTTCGACACTTACCAGCTCGGCATCTGGTGGACATACGCCATCGCACAGCTGCTGTTGGTGGCCGGCGTGGTGGCCGAGCGCGAGGCGTAGGGTGCAGGCAAGGCAGGACGAAGCATGCGATTGAAGCGAAGTGCGTGGGTGGTGACAGGTCTGCTGCTGTGGTCGGCAGGCGTGGCCCATGCCGTGCCCGGCTTTCGGGAGGTGCGCGACAACTGGCGCAGCGCCGATATCATCGTTACGGACCGGCACGGGCAGACCGTGGCGCGCGTGCGGGACGACTTCCAGGCGCGGCGCGGCGACTGGGTGACGCTGGCCGATACATCGCCGGCCTTGCGCACGGCCATCGTGCTGTCCGAGGACAAGCGCTTCTACGCGCATAGCGGGGTGGACTGGCAGGGCGTGGCGGCTGCTGCGTGGGCCAATCTGTGGAACACGCGCACGCGCGGCGCGTCGACGCTGACGATGCAGCTGGCTGGCCTGCTCGATGCCGACCTGCGCGCGGGCCGTGGCCGGACCTTCGGCCAGAAGATGGGGCAGGTGGTCAGCGCATCGTCGCTGGAGCGCGGCTGGAGCAAGGAGCAGATTCTCGAGGCCTACCTGAACCTGGTGCCGTTCCGGGGTGAGCTGGTGGGGCTGTCGGCGATGTCGCAGACGCTGTTCGGCAAGGTACCGAGCGGGCTCGACGCGCGTGAATCGGCGCTGGCCGTGGCGCTGGTGCGCAGTCCGAATGCGTCCGGGGCGCAGGTGTCGAAGCGTGCGTGCGGCATCCTGCGCGAGATGAAGCAGCCGCGCGAATGCGACGGGCTCGATGGCTTCACCGCGCTGGTGCTGGCCAAATCGTCAGGCACGTCTGGCGATGCCATGAACGCACGTCGCGACGTCAACCTGGCCCCGCATCTGGGGCGGCAGCTGGTGGCCCAGGCACGTGCCGCGACACCGGCCGGCAAGCCGCTGCCGCCGCGTATCGTGTCGACACTCGACGCCGAACTGCAGCGCGTGGCGTCCGACAGCCTAGATCGTCATCTGCGCGAACTGGCAGGCCGCAATGTCGAGGACGGTGCGGTGGTGGTGATCGACAACGCGAGCGGCGATGTGCTGGCCTATGTGGGCTCATCGGGCGCGCTGTCGGCGGCGGCGCAGGTTGATCATGCCGCCGCGTTGCGCCAGGCCGGATCCACGCTGAAACCGTTCCTGTATGCGCAGGCCATCGAGGAGCGCCGCCTGACCGCCGCGTCGCTGCTCGACGACCGGCCCGTCAATCTGCCGACCGGCGGCGGCCTCTATATTCCGCAGAATTACGATCATCGCTACGCGGGCTGGGTCAGCCTGCGTGCTGCGCTAGGCTCGTCGCTCAATGTGCCGGCCGTGCGCACGCTGGTGATGGTCACGCCGCATCGCTTCCATCGTCGCCTGGTGTCGCTGGGCCTGCCGCTGACGCAGTCGGGCGATTACTACGGCTACAGCCTGGCGCTGGGCAGCGCCGACGTGTCGCTGCTGTCGCTGACCAATGCGTATCGCAGTTTCGCCAATTCGGGAGCGTATGCACCGACGCGCACGACGATGGGCGCTGCGATGCCGGCAAAGCGCGCCGTGATGATGCCCGAGGCCACCTACGTGATCGGCGATGTGCTGTCGGATCGCCACGCCCGGGCGCGCACGTTCGGGCTCGACAGTCCGCTGACCACGCGCTTCTGGACGGCGGTGAAGACAGGCACCAGCAAGGACATGCGCGACAACTGGTGCGTCGGCTGGTCGCAGCGCTATACGGTGGGCGTGTGGGTGGGCAATGCCAGCGGCGCGAGCATGCACGACGTGTCCGGTGTATCGGGCGCGGCGCCGGTGTGGCACGAGGTCATGGAAGCGCTGCATCGCGGCACGCCCAGCCGCGCGCCGGCCATGCCGGCCGGTGTCGAACGCGTGGCGTTGAGCTTCGAGGACGACCTGGAGCCGGCGCGCGACGAGGTGTTCGTGGCCGGGACGGCCGTGCAGCGCATCCTGGTCGGCAAACCCGGGAAGACACAAGGCGCGCCGGCGATTGCGAGCCCCGCCGACGGCACGATCTTCGCGCTCGATCCTGACATTCCGCCGGCCGCGCAGCGCGTCTGGTTTCATGCCGACGGCCTGACCGGACAGACCGCCAACGCGGTGACGTGGCGCATGGATGGCAAGCCGCTGGGGCGTGGCGGCCAGGTGGACTGGCTGCCGTGGCCGGGGCGCCATCGCGTGCAACTGGTCGATGCCGGCGGCAAGGTCGTGCATGAAATTGGCATCGAAGTGCGCGGCGCCAGCGTGCGCGAGACGAAGGCGCGCAAGGTGTCGCTGCAGCGCTGAATCCGGCTGGATTGCGCGGGCGCTACAGCGGCGATTGCGGCAACGCGCGCGCCTTGATGAAATCGACGAACACGCGCAGCTTGGGCGGCATCAGCGCCCGGCTGGGATAGTAGAGATAGAAGCCCGAGAAAGGTGGCGTCCACGCGTCCAGCACCGTGACCAGCGCCCCCGATGCCAGCGCGTCGGCGATATGGTGCGGAAACTCGTACACCAGACCCAGGCCCGCCAGCGCGGCCTGGTGCAGCATGGTCTTGTCGTTTGCGATCAGCGCGGTGCGGGTATCGACCGTGAACGGCCGGCCGCCAGCGCGCGAAAATTCCCAGCGGTACATCCCACCCATCGGCCCGAAGCGATATTGCAGGCACGCATGCCGCTGCAGGTCTTGTGGCGTCTCCGGCGTGCCGTGCGCGGCCAGGTATCCCAGTGAGGCGGCCACCACCATGCGCAGCGGGCCCGTGACCGGAATCGCGACCATGTCCTGCTGCAGCGCTTCGCCCAGGCGCAGGCCGGCGTCAAAGCCTTCGGCGATCAGGTCGATGAAACGGTCGTCGGTCACCAGGTCCACGCAGATCGATGGATAGGCGCGCATGAAGTCGGTCAGGATCGGCCGCAGGGCGATGACCACGGCCGAGTGGGAACTGGTGAGCCGTAGCGTGCCGACCGGCACGTCGCGCTGCTGGCGCACGTCGTCGGTGGCGGCGTGGATTTCGGCCAGCGCCGGCGCCACGCGGGCCAGCAGGGCGGCGCCGGCTTCGGTCAGTCCCACCCGGCGCGTCGTCCGTTGCAGCAGGCGCACGCCAAGCCGGTCTTCCAGATGGCGCACGGTCTGCGAGATGGCCGAGGGGCTGACCCCGAGCGCTGCGGCAGCAGCCGTGAATCCGCCAAGCTGCGCCACGCGCGTGAAGGCCGCCAGGGCGGGCAGGGAATCAGGGTCGATTGTGAAGTCTGGCTTCATGATGCGTGCAGCGTAGCACGCTGTTTCCCGGCGCGCGGGATCGCGATACTGGCGCTCATCCAAACCCGAATCCACAAGGAGAGTCCCGATGACGGCAATGCGCAAGCTGGGCAAGGTTGGCCCCGAAGTCTTCCCGCTGGGCCTGGGCTGCATGGGAATGAGCGAGTTCTACGGCACCCACGACGATGCCGAATCCATTCGCACGATTCATCATGCGATCGAAAAGGGCGTGAACTTCATCGATACGGCTGATATCTATGGGCCGCACACCAACGAAGAACTCGTAGGCCGGGCGCTGGCCGGTCGCCGTGACAAGGTGATACTGGCCACCAAGTTCGGCATCGTCCGCGATACCGCCAACCCCGGCGCGCGCGGCGCCAATGGGCGTCCCGAGTATGTCCGGGCGTCGTGCGATGCCAGTCTGAAGCGGCTGGGCGTGGACCATATCGACTTGTACTACCAGCATCGCGTCGATCCGGACACGCCGATCGAGGAGACCGTCGGGGCGATGGCCGATCTGGTCCAGGCCGGCAAGGTGCGCTGGATTGGCTTGTCCGAGGCGGGCACGGCCACCATCGAGCGCGCCCATGCCGTGCATCCGGTAACGGCGCTGCAGACCGAATACTCGCTGTGGACGCGCGATGTGGACGAGAACGGCATCCTGGCCACCTGCCAGCGGCTGGGCATCGGCTTTGTGCCCTACAGCCCGCTGGGGCGTGGCTTCCTGACCGGCGCCATCCGTACGCCCGACGATTTCGATGCCGATGATTACCGCCGGTCCAATCCCCGCTTCACGGGCGACAATTTCGCGCGCAACCTGAAGCTGGTGGATGCGGTGCGGGAGCTGGCGGCGGCCAAGGGCTGCACAGCAGCGCAACTGGCGCTGGCCTGGGTGCTGACGCGCGGCGAACAGGTGGTGCCGATCCCGGGTACGCGGCGCATCGCCAATCTCGACGACAACCTGGGGGCGCTCGACGTCACGCTATCGGCGGAGGATCTGGCCGATATCGACGCGGTGTTCCCGCTGGGCGCAGCGGCGGGTACGCGCTACGCCGCGCAGGTGATGTCGCTGCTGTCGCGCTGACCGGCGGCAGCAGGGTGGGGGCTGGGCGACAATGTGGGCTCTGTTCGTAACTGGGCTGATTGGCCCGACACCGATGACTGCTCAGCCGTCCGCTCCCCTGACCGCCCTGGATGCCGCCGCCACGGCGGCCCGCCTGCCTTATCCCGAACTGGCCCAGGGCATTGCATCGATGCTGGGAGAACTGCGCGACGGTACTGCCATGGCGCCGCCCCGCATCGCGCTGCCCGTGGGCGACGCCGAACGCGGCCAGGGCACGCTGCTGGTGATGCCGGCGCGCAACCGGGACATCGTGATGACCAAGAACATCACCGTGCATCCGGGGAATCCGCAGCGAGGACTGCCCAATATCCTGGGCGAGGTGGTGGTGGCCAGCGCGCTGACGGGCGAGCGGATCGCCATGCTCGACGGCCCGACCGTCACCGGGCGCCGTACCGCCGCCGTATCGTTGCTGGCCGCGCAATCGTTCGCCCCGGTGATTGACGGCGAACTGCTGATCGTCGGTGCTGGCGTGCAGGCGCAAACGCACCTGGAGGCCTTCTTTGCCGGCCTGCCGGTGCGCAAGGTCTGGCTGCAGTCCCGCACGCGCGACAAGGCCGAGGCGCTGGTCGCGCACGCGCGCGGCCTGGGCGTGGAGGCCGAGGTCATCGACGACGTCGCGGCGGTGCTGCCCCGGGTGACGATGGTGGTCACCGTTACGTCCAGCCGCTCGCCGGTGTTGCCAGATCTGGACAGCGGCCTGTGGACCGACCGCCATTTCGTGGCGGCCGTAGGGGCGTTCCGGCCCGACATGTGCGAACTGCCCCCGCAGCTGTGCCAGGCCGCTTCGGCGCGTGGCCGGCTGCTGGCGGACACGCTGTTCGGCATCGAGGACGAAGCTGGCGACCTGCTGCAGGCAGGCATCGACTGGAACACGGTGCAACCGTTCGAGACGGCCATCCTTGAAGCCGACGCGCTGCGCGCCCGCACCGGCAGCCCGCTGGTGTTCAAAAGCGTGGGGTACGCGCTATGGGACCTGGCGGCATGCATCCTGGCCAGCCAGAAGTGATGCATGCTTGACCTGACAACACAGTCCGAACGCGTGTTTGAGCATCCTCTTCTGCAGCAATAAAACCACTCGGATTGAGTGGTTTTTCATTTGTGAAACCGAACCGTTGTGCAGACGCGTCGTTTTGGGTGCAAAAACCGCGGATTCAGTGTCCGTCTTTTGGGTTAACCCTGTCTTTAGGGCATTTCTTCTATCATCGCGTCCCGTGTTTGAAACAGTCCGCGCAAGCCCCGCAGGATAATTGCCGACAGTAGTGGCTGTATTCAGAAGAATGAGGATGGAGTAAGAGGAACAATGAAAAACACATATAAGAAGATGCTGATGGCGGGCGCCGCCATGGCACTGGCTGGTGCCGCACAGGCCCAGTCCGCGGGCAGCAATGTTGTGAGCCTTGGCTGGATGCGCGTGATGCCCACGGGCGACTCGCAACTGCTGACGATCGACTCGATCGCCGGCCGCCCGGCAGGCGTGCAGCGCCCGAACACCGGCGCCAAGATCGACGGCGCGGATACCGCCGGCCTGACGTTCGGGCACTTCTTCACCGACAACATTTCGGCCGAGTTCGTCGTGGGCATTCCGCCCAAGCACGATGTCAGCGGCGACCGTGGCTACGCGCAGTACGGCAAGCTCGGCGAAGTGCGTCAGTGGAGCCCTGCCATCGTGGCCAAGTGGCATTTCTTCGACGCCAAGACCAAGTTCCGCCCGTACGTCGGCGTGGGCGTGAACTACACCTGGTTCACGGGTGAGTCGGTCACCAACCAGAACTTCGTGCAGCGCGAGTTCGGCCCGGGCTCGACGATGACGGCTACCGCCAGCTCGTCGTGGAACCCCGTGTTCAACGTCGGCGCGAACTACGCCATCAACGAGAAGTGGTTTGTCGGCTTCTCGGTGTCGTACGTGCCGATCTCGGCCACGGCACACTTCACCACCACGCTGGCCAACGGCGCCAAGGTGGAGTCGCACACCAAGATCAAGATCGATCCGGTCGTGACCTTCCTGAACGTCGGCTACAAGTTCTGATCCTTCCCCGACCAGACGCCGGATGGCGAAACAGGGCACCTTCGGGTGCCCTTTTCTATTGCGATGGCGGGTCAGGCCACCGACTTGACCGGATAGCCGGCTTCCTCGATCGCCTGCTGCAGCGCCTGGCGATCCGCGCCAGACTCGACCTTGACCGACTGGGCCGGCACGTCGGCGGCCACCTGGGCGGCGGGATCGACGGCCTGCACCGCGCGAGTGATCGCGCCGACACAATGGTTGCAGGACATGCCTTCGACCTGGAACTGGATCATGGTTGGACTCCTTGTGATGGATTGAGAACTCGGAACGGCTTGCAATGAGTATGAACCTTCCCACCATGGGAAGCGCAAGCCCGCGTTGACCACGCGGGCATCGGCACGGCCCCGCTTGACCTTCCAATGATGGTAAGGTCCACAGTACCGTTGTCGCGCCCCGAGCGCCTTGCCGGATTTGGTCCATGTCCACGCCTGCGTCGTCCCTGAGTCCCACTTCGAACCCCACCGCTGCCCGGAACGCTTCCGGCGCGGCCGAATGGCGCCTGCCCGTCGAGGGCATGACTTGCGCTTCATGTGTGGGCCGCGTCGAGCGCGCGCTGGCGAAGGTGCCCGGCGTGCGCGACGTGGCCGTCAACCTGGCGACCGAGCAGGCCACGCTCCATGCCGATAGCGGCGCGGCGCTGGCCGCCGCCGCACAGGCCGTGGTCGCTGCCGGCTATGAAGTGCCGCGCGACGAGATCGAACTGGAAATTGGCGACATGACGTGCGCGTCGTGCGTGGGCCGCGTGGAGCGGGCGCTGCGGGCCGTGCCGGGCGTGCAGGACGCCCAGGTCAACCTGGCTACCGAACGCGCCACGGTGACGGTGCTGCGCGGCACGGCCGATGCCTCGGCGCTGGCCGCCGCCGTGACGCGCGCCGGCTATGGCGCGAAGCCGGTGGTGGATGCCGTGGCCGCTGCATCGGGTACGGACGCGCGACGCGCGGACTTCTGGTCCGGCCCGTGGCCCGTGGTGATTTCCGCCGCGCTGTCGCTGCCGCTGGTGGCGCCGATGGTGCTGGAATGGTTCGGCATCCAGGCGATGCTGCCGGGCTGGCTGCAATGGCTGCTGGCCACCCCGGTGCAGTTCGTGTTCGGCTGGCGCTTCTACAAGGCCGGCTTCAAGGCCGTGCGCGCCCGTGCCGGCAACATGGACCTGCTGGTGGCGCTTGGGACGTCGGCGGCCTATGCGCTGTCGGTCTGGCAGATGTTCGATGCCGGGCACGGCCACATGCCCCATCTCTACTTCGAAAGTGCAGCCGTCGTGATCACGCTGGTGCGGCTCGGCAAATGGCTCGAAGTGCGCGCCAAGCGCCAGACCGCCGATGCCATACGCGCGCTGGCCGCCTTGCGTCCCGATACGGCGCGTGTGGTCCGCAACGGTGTGGAGCAGGCGGTGCCCCTGGCCGACGTGCGCGTGGGCGACGAGATCGTCGTGCGGCCCGGCGAGCGGATTCCCGTCGATGCCGAAGTGGTGACTGGCACCAGCCATGCCGACGAATCGATGCTGACCGGCGAGTCGCTGCCCGTGCCGAAGCAGCCCGGCGACCGCCTGACTGGCGGCGCGATCAATTTCGAAGGGTTGCTGGTGGCGCGCACGGTGGCCGTGGGCGCCGAGACCGTGCTGGCCCGGATCATCCGCATGGTCGAGCACGCGCAGGCGGCCAAGGCGCCGATCCAGCGCATGGTCGATCAGGTCAGCGCGGTGTTCGTGCCAGTGGTGCTGGGTATCGCGCTGGCTACGCTGCTGGGTTGGGGCCTGGTTGCCGGGGACTGGAGCCAGGCGCTGCTCAACGCCGTGGCGGTGCTGGTCATCGCTTGCCCCTGCGCGCTGGGGCTGGCCACGCCGACCGCGATCATGGCTGGCACCGGCGCCGGCGCGCGGGCTGGCATCCTGATCAAGGACGCCGAGGCGCTGGAAGTGGCGCATCGCGTATCGATCGTGGCCTTCGACAAGACTGGCACGCTGACTGTCGGCAAGCCCGAGGTGGTGGCGTTGCACGCCTTCGATGGCGACGACCGCGCGCTGCTGGAAAAGCTGGCGGCGCTGCAGGCCGGCAGCGAGCATCCGCTGGCACGCGCCGTGGTCACGATGGCCGGCGAACGCGGTATCGCCGCGCCCGTGGCCAGCGATGTGCGTGCGCTGCCGGGCCGGGGCATCGCCGGCGTGGTGGCAGGGCGGGCGCTGCAACTGGGTAGCGAGGCGCTGCGTGCGTCGCTGAATGCCGATGCAGGCGCGCTGCAGGCCGATGCCGAACGCCTGCGGGCCGAAGGGCGTACCGTGTCATGGCTGATCGACGCCGACGCGCATGCGGTGTTGGGGCTGGTGGCGTTCGGCGATGCGCTCAAGCCAGGTGCCGCCGCCGCCATCGCCCGGCTGCGCGAGGCCGGTATCCGCACCGTGATGCTGACCGGCGACAACGCCGGCGCGGCGGCCCGCGTGGCAGGCGTGCTGGGGCTGGACGAGGTGCAGGCCGAGGTGCTGCCGGAGGACAAGGCGGCCCGCGTGACCGCGCTGCGGGCGGACGGCCAGGCCGTAGTGGCGATGGTCGGCGATGGCATCAACGATGCGCCGGCGCTGGCGGCGGCCGATGTCGGCATCGCAATGTCCACCGGCACCGACGTGGCGATGCACGCGGCCGGCATCACGCTGATGCGCGGTGACCCCGCGCTGGTGGCCGATGCGCTGGCCGTATCGCATCGCACCGTGCGCAAGATCCGCCAGAACCTGTTCTGGGCCTTCATCTATAACGTGATCGGCATTCCGCTGGCCGTGGCGGGGCTGCTCAATCCGGTGGTGGCGGGGGCCGCGATGGCGTTTTCCAGCGTCAGCGTGGTCAGCAACGCGCTGCTGCTGCACCGCTGGCATCCGCTGGCCGGCACGCAAGCGAAGGAGTCGCGATGAATATCGGGGAAGCGGCGGACGCCTCGGGCGTATCCGCCAAGATGATCCGGCACTACGAGTCGATCGGCCTGGTCGATGCGCCGCCGCGTACCGAGGGCGGCTATCGCCGTTACGACGACCGTGCGGTGCATACCTTGCGCTTCGTGCGGCGCGCCCGTCATCTCGGATTCTCGCTCGACGAGATTCGCAACCTGCTGTCACTCTGGCATGATCGCGGGCGGGCCAGCGCCGACGTCAAGGCGCTGACCCTGCGGCACGTGGCGGAGCTGGAGGTCAAGATTGCCGAGCTGGCCGCCATGCGCGACACGTTGCGCGCGCTGGCCGAGGCGTGCAGCGGCGACGACCGGCCCGATTGCCCGATCCTGTCGGACATGGCATCGGACTGTCCGGCCTGCCACCGCTGATCGAAGGAACGCAGGAAAGCACGAAAGCACGAAAGCACGAAAGCAGGCAGTTGCATGACAACAAGGCAGGTCCCAACAAGGAGAGATTGGGATGAACGAACCTGTGACGGCCTTTGCGCGGGCTTCCGCGCCCGATCCATCCATCGCACCAGCCGAATCGCGCCAGCGCATGCGCGATGGCACCGAATTGCTGCTGCGCACGTGGCTGCCCGATCCGCAGCGCTTTCCCGAACCGCTGGGTACTGTGCTGCTGGTGCACGGGCTGGCCGAGCATAGCGGGCGGTACCCGCACGTGGCTGCCGCGCTGTGCGCGCTGGGGCTGCGCGTGCGGGCGTACGACCACCGGGGCCATGGCGCCAGCGGCGGGCCCCGCATGGTGGTGCCGCATCCCGACAGTTATCTCGATGACCTGGCGGAGATCCACGATGCCGCAGTGCGGCAATGGCAGGAGCTGCCAATCCTGCTGGGCCACAGCATGGGCGGACTGGTGGCGGCGCGCTTTGCCACGGCCCGCGTACGGCCGATTCGCGCGCTGATCCTGTCGTCGCCGGCGCTGGCGCTGAAGTTGTCCAGCACCATGCTCACGCTGCATCGCGTGCTGCTGGCGTTGGTGCCGCATATGCGCGTGCCGAATCCCATCGACGCCCACCTGCTGTCGCACGACCCGGAAGTGGCGCGCGCCTATCGCACCGATCCACTGGTGCAGGGGACCATCAGCGCCAGCGTGCTGGAGTCGTTCCTGCACGGCATGGCGCAGGCCCAGGCCGATGCGCCCAGGCTGGAGGCGCCGATGCTGATGCTGGTGGGCGGCGCCGACAGCATCGTCGATCCGCAGGGCAGCCGTACCTTCTTCGACGGCGCGCCCGAGGACCTGCGCGAGTTGGTCTGGTTCGACACCGGCTTCCACGAGATCTTCAACGAGGCCGAGCCGCTGCGCGGAGAGGTCTTCGCGGCACTGACCGGCTGGCTTCGCCGACACCTGGAGGCTCCGGCAAAGCCCTGACGACGGCCGCTGCCAAGTCGTGCGATGATGCCCGGCATTCCACAAGAAAAAGAAGACGCCCTCAGGGCCACCAAAGGAAGCAAGGGACATGGAGACGTACGACTACATCATCGTCGGCGCCGGCTCGGCCGGCTGCGTGCTGGCCAACCGCCTGACGCAGGATGCCGATGTCAACGTGCTGCTGCTCGAGGCGGGCGGCAAGGACGACTATCACTGGATCCATATTCCGGTGGGCTACCTGTACTGCATCGGCAACCCGCGCACTGACTGGCTGTACCGCACGGTCGAGGAAGCGGGACTCAACGGCCGGTCGCTGGGCTATCCGCGCGGCCGCGTGCTGGGCGGCTGCTCGTCGATCAACGGCATGATCTACATGCGCGGCCAGCGCGAGGACTACGACGACTGGGCGCGCATCAGCGGTGACGATGGCTGGCGCTGGGACAACGTGCTGCCGCTGTTCAAGCGCAGCGAGGACCATCATCGCGGCGCCAACGAATTCCACGGGGCCGGCGGCGAATGGCGCGTGGAAGGGCAGCGGCTGCACTGGGACATCCTGGAGCGGTTTATCGACGCGGCCGAGCAGGCCGGCATCCCTCGCACCGACGACTTCAACCGGGGTGACAATTTTGGCGTGGGCTACTTCGAGGTGAACCAGCGGCGCGGCATTCGCTGGAACACGGCCAAGGCGTTCCTGCGCAAGGCGTCGGACCGGCCCAACCTGACCATCGTCACGGGCGCCCAGGTCAGCGGCCTGGTCTTCGATGCGCCGGACGGCCGGCGCTGCACGGGCGTGCAATACCTGGGCGGCGGCCAGCAGCTGGAAGCGCGCGCCACGGAGGAAGTGATCCTGGCCGCCGGCGCGATCAATTCGCCGCAACTGCTGGAGCTGTCGGGCATCGGCCAGCCGGAACGGCTGCAGGCGTTGGGCATCCGCGTGCGCCATGCCTTGCCGGGCGTGGGCGAGAACCTGCAGGACCACCTGCAGCTGCGCACGGTCATCAAGGTGCAGGGCGTGCGGACGCTCAACACGCGTGCGTCGAAGTGGTGGGGCAAACTGGGCATCGGCCTGCAGTACGCGTTCAACCAGAGCGGGCCGATGAGCATGGCGCCGTCCCAGCTGGGCGCATTCGCGCGCAGCGACGACAGCCAGACGCGCGCCAACGTCGAATACCACGTGCAGCCACTGTCGCTGGACAAGTTCGGCGATCCGCTGCACGACTTCAACGCCTTCACGGCCAGCGTCTGCAACCTGCGGCCCACGTCGCGCGGCAGCGTGCATATCGAGAATGCCGACTTCCGCCGGGCTCCGCTGATCGCGCCGAACTACCTGTCGACCGAAGCCGACCGCAAGGTGGCGGCCGATTCGATCCGCCTGACGCGGCGCATCGTGGCGTCGCCGGCGCTGGCCCCGTACCAGCCCAGCGAATGGCTACCCGGCGCGGCCTTCCAGACCGACGAGCAGCTGGCGGAAGCGGCCGGGGCCATCGGCACCACGATCTTCCATCCGGTCGGCACCTGCCGCATGGGCACCGGGGACGACGCCGACGCGGTGGTCGACAACCGGCTGCGCGTGCGCGGCATTGCCGGGCTGCGCGTGGTGGATGCCTCGGTCATGCCGCTGATCACGTCGGGCAACACCAATTCGCCGACGATCATGATCGCGGAGCGTGCCAGCGACATGATCCGTGCCGACCGCAAGGCGCGTGCGAGCGGTGCAGCAAATGCCGCCGAAATCGTCTCGTCGGTGCCTGTATAAGGGTCTTCCACGATACCCGGCGAAGCCGATGCCCGCGGACGTCGGTACGGCTTCGCACATCGCCTTGCCGCCACGTCGTTAATGTATTGCGCCTAGTGCAAACCCCGATGTTTTGCGACGCAGCAGGCGCACACAATAGTCGCCGGTATACGGTGCCGCAGCCTTCACTTCGCGCACCGGATCCACGGCAGCCGCACCGTTCCCACCTAGACATAGAAGCGGCAAACATGGCGACAAAGCGCCGCAGTTCGAACCATTGTCAGTAGCCGGGCACAACCTGGCATGCAGCAAGAGGGCGGGCAGGAGACTATGACTCAGGAAATCATCCTGGAAACGAAGAACCTCACGAAGGAATTCAAGGGGTTCACGGCGGTGAGCGACGTCAACCTGCAGGTGCGTCGCGGCTCGATCCATGCCTTGATCGGACCGAACGGCGCGGGCAAGACCACCTGCTTCAACCTGCTCACCAAATTCCTGGAGCCCACCACGGGCACCATCCTTTTCAACGGTATCGACATCACACGCGAGAAGCCCGCACAGATTGCGCGGCGCGGCGTGATCCGGTCGTTCCAGATTTCCGCCGTGTTCCCGCACCTGACCGTGCGCGAGAACGTGCGCATCGGGCTGCAGCGTCAGCTGGGCACCGCGTTCCAGTTCTGGCGCAGCGAGCGCTCGCTGGACGTGCTCAACGCCCGCGCGATGGAGCTGCTCGAACAGGTTGGCCTGACCGAGTTCGCCGAGACCACCACCGTCAACCTGCCGTACGGCCGCAAGCGCGCGCTGGAGATCGCCACCACGCTGGCGATGGAGCCCGAGCTGATGCTGCTGGACGAGCCCACGCAGGGCATGGGCCACGAGGACGTGGACCGCGTGACGCAACTGATCAAGAAGGTGTCCGCCGGCCGCACGATCCTGATGGTGGAGCACAACATGAACGTGGTGTCGTCGATCGCCGACAAGATCACGGTGCTGCAGCGTGGCGCCATCCTGGCCGAAGGCCCGTACGCGGAGGTGTCGAAGGACCCGCGCGTGATGGAAGCCTACATGGGCACCGCCGACGCCGAACTGCAGGGAGCGCACTGATATGTCCACGAACATTCCCGCGCTGGAGATCAAGGACCTGCACGCCTGGTACGGCGAATCGCACATTCTCCACGGCGTGGACCTGACCGTGAACCGCGGCGAAGTGGTCACGCTGCTGGGTCGCAACGGCGCCGGCCGCACCACCACCATGCGCGCGATCATGGGCCTGACCGGCGCGCGCAAGGGATCGATCAAGATCAACGGCAACGAGACCATCGGCCTGCCGACGCACAAGATCGCGCACTACGGCATCGGCTACTGCCCGGAAGAGCGGGCGATCTTCTCCAGCCTGTCGTGCGAGGAAAACCTGCTGCTGCCGCCCGTGCTGAAGGGCGCGAAGGGCGGCGACACGCCGGGCATGAGCGAGGCCGAGATCTACGAAATGTTCCCGAACCTGCGCGAGCGCAAGCAGAGCCAGGGCACGCGGCTCTCAGGCGGCGAGCAGCAGATGCTGGCCGTGGGCCGCATCCTGCGCACGGGCGCGAACCTGCTGCTGCTCGACGAGATTTCCGAGGGCCTGGCCCCGGTGATCGTGCAGGCGCTGGCGCGCATGATCCTGATGCTGAAGAAGAAGGGCTACACCGTGGTGATGGTGGAGCAGAACTTCCGCTTTGCCGCACCGCTGGCCGACCGCTTCTACGTGATGGAGCACGGCGCCATCGTCGAACGCTTTGCCGCCAGCGAGCTGCAGGCCAAGATGCCGGTGCTGAACGAACTGCTCGGGGTCTGACCCGCTGCGCCAGTCCGGCGCCAGGGTTGCAATTTCGGATCGTGTTGGATCGTATTTTTACGAGATGGCAGGAACGGGTGGCAGCTCGCCGCCGCAACTCAGGAGACAAGACATGAAAATGAATCGGCTGGCTGTCGCAGTGGCGGCAACTGTCTTTGGTGCGTTTGCAGGGGGCGCCTCGGCGCAGGTATCGAACGATTCGGTCAAGATCGGCTACATCACCGACATGTCGGGCCTGTACGCTGACATCGACGGCCCGGGCGGCCTGGAAGCGATCAAGATGGCCATCGAGGATCACGGTGGCAAGGTGCTGGGCAAGCCGATCGAACTGGTCAGCGCCGATCACCAGAACAAGGCCGACATCGCCGCGTCGAAGGCGCGCGAATGGATGGACCAGCAGGGCCTGGACATGCTGCTGGGCGGCACCAACTCGGCCACCGGCCTGGCCATGAACAAGGTGGCGCAGGAAAAGAAGCGCGTCTACTTCAACATCGGCGCCGGCACGGCCCGCCTGACCAACGAAGAGTGCTCGCCGTACACGGTGCACTACGCCTATGACACGGTGGCGCTGGCCAAGGGCACCGGCAGCGCGGTGGTGAAGCAGGGCGGCAAGAAGTGGTTCTTCCTGACCGCCGACTACGCGTTCGGCCACTCGCTCGAAAGCGATACGGCAGCCGTGGTGAAGGCCAATGGCGGCACGGTGGTGGGCCAGGTGCGCCACCCGCTGTCGGCGTCGGACTTTTCGTCGTTCCTGCTGCAGGCGCAGTCGTCGAAGGCCGACATCCTGGGCCTGGCCAATGCCGGCGGCGACACGATCAACTCGATCAAGGCCGCCAAGGAATTCGGCATCACCAAGAGCATGAAGATCGCCGGCCTGCTGATGTTCATCAATGACGTGCACAGCCTGGGCCTGAAGAACACCGAAGGCCTGCTGATGACCGACAGCTGGTACTGGGACATGAACGACGACACCCGCAAGTTCGCCAACCGCTTCTTCACCAAGATGAAGAAGATGCCGAGCAGCCTGCAGGCCGCCGACTACTCCGCCATCAGCACGTACCTGAAGGCCGTGGAAGCCGCCAAGACCGACGACCCGGACAAGGTCATGGTCGAGTTGAAGAAGATGAAGATCAACGACTTCTACAACAAGAGCTACATCCGCGCCGACGGCCGCAACATTCACGACATGTACCTGATGCAGGTCAAGGCACCGGCCGACTCGAAGAAGCCGTGGGACTACCTGAAGGTGGCGGCCACGATTCCGGGCGACCAGGCGTTCACGACGGTCGCCGAGTCGAAGTGCTCGATGCTGAAGAAGTAAGGGTGGAGTTCGGCTCCCCTCTCCCACGAATGGGAGAGGGGAGAAACAGATAGGCAATCGACGCCCATGGATATTTTCGGAATTCCACTACCCGCCATGCTGTCCCAGTTGCTGCTGGGGCTGGTCAATGGCGCGTTCTACGCAATGTTGAGCCTGGGGCTGGCGGTGATCTTCGGCCTGCTCAACGTGATCAATTTCGCGCACGGCGCGCTTTTCATGCTCGGGGCGTTGCTGGCCTGGGCGGGCATGGAATACGCCGGACTGAACTACTGGGTAATGCTGGTCCTGTCGCCGCTCGTGGTGGGCCTGCTGGGCGTCATCATCGAGAAGACGATGCTGCGCTTCATCTACAAGCTCGATCACATCTACGGGCTGCTGCTGACGCTGGGCATCACGCTGGTGATCGAAGGGGTGTTCCGCTCGATCTACGGCGTGTCCGGCCTGCCGTATTCGCCGCCCGACGCGCTGCAGGGCGCCACGGACCTGGGCTTCATGATCCTGCCGAACTACCGTGCCTGGGTGGTGGCCGCATCGGTCGTGGTGTGCCTGGCCACGTGGTTCACGATCGAGAAGACCAAGCTGGGCGCGTACCTGCGTGCCGGCACCGAGAACCCGAAGATGGTGGAAGCCTTCGGCGTGAATGTGCCGCTGATGGTGACGCTGACCTACGGCTTTGGCGTGGCGCTGGCGGCGTTTGCCGGCGTGCTGGCGGCGCCGGTGATCCAGGTGTCGCCGCTGATGGGCCAGAACCTGATCATCATCGTGTTCGCCGTGGTGGTGATCGGCGGCATGGGCTCGATCATGGGATCGATCGTCACGGGCCTGGGGCTTGGCGTGATCGAGGGGCTGACCAAGGTGTTCTATCCTGAAGCATCTTCGACTGTGGTGTTCTTCATCATGGTGATCGTGCTGCTGCTGCGCCCGGCGGGGCTGTTCGGAAGGGAAAAGTGATGAGCGGACCGACAGGACAAACCGCCGTGGCGGTGGAAGCCAAGGGCTTCAAGGAAGGCACGGGACTGCAGAAGAAGGTGCTCTACGGGCTGCTGCTGCTGGGCCTGATCGTGGCGCCGCTGGCCGGCGCGTACCCGGTGTTCGTGCTCAAGGTGCTGTGCTTCGCGCTGTTCGCGTGCGCCTTCAACCTGCTGATCGGCTTCACGGGGCTGCTGTCGTTCGGCCATGCGGCGTTCTTCGGTGGCGCCGGCTATGCCGCCGGCCACGCGATGAAGGTGTGGGGCGTGACGCCGGAACTGGGCCTGCTGTTCGGCACGCTGTCCGGCGCGGCCATCGGCTATGTGGTGGGATCGCTGGCCATCCGCCGCCAGGGCATCTACTTCTCGATGATCACGCTGGCGCTGGCGCAGATGCTGTTCTTCTTCTGCCTGCAGGCGAAGTTCACGGGTGGCGAAGACGGGCTGCAGGGCATTCCGCGCGGCAAGCTGTTCGGCGTGCTGCCGCTGGCCGACGACATGACGCTGTACTACGTGGCACTGGTCATCATCGTGCTCGCCTTCGCGCTGATCGTCCGTACCGTGCACTCGCCGTTTGGCCAGATCCTGAAGGCGATCCGCGAGAACGAACCGCGTGCGATTTCGCTGGGTTACGACGTGGACCGCTTCAAGCTGCTGGCCTTCGTCATCTCGGCGGCGCTGTCGGGGCTGGCCGGATCGATCAAGGCGCTGGTGCTGGGCTTTGGCACGCTGACCGACGTGCACTGGTCGATGTCGGGGTCGGTGATCCTGATGACGCTGGTGGGCGGCCTGGGTACGCTGTCGGGCCCGATCGTCGGCGCGTTCGTGGTGGTGGCGCTGGAAAACAAGCTGGGCGACATCGGCACGTTCCTGGCCAACCTGACCGGCATCGGCTGGTTCAATGCGCTGGGCGAGTCGGTGACAATGGTCACCGGCGTGATCTTCGTGATCTGCGTGCTGACGTTCCGCCGTGGCATCATGGGCGAGCTGATCGCGCTGACCAGCCGCAAACCGGCCAGGCGCTAGCCGGCGCGCCGCGTGACGACGGGGCGACATGCCCGATTTTGGGGCTAGGGTTATTGCTGACTTGTTTCATACGCACCGGTTCGTTACATTGCATATACGGTTTTCGCAGGTTACTTGGAGGCGGAAGCGAGGAGACGACAGGCGCGCACCCGGTGTCGGGTAGCAGCAGCCAATACGATAAAGAGGCGTTGCCGGGTGATCCCTGGCAACGCCTTTTTCATTTCTGACGCCGAAAACCGCCGGCTACATCACGTAGCCAGGCCGAAGTGCCGGTCGATGCATCTTCGGCATAAACGCCCGCCAGCCCCCATGCGACAATGCCGGCCAGCTTTCCCGCCCGGCCATGTCGACCTCATCCGATTCCCCGAATTCCTCTGAAGTGCTCTATGAGATACACGTCGGCGTCAGTGCCGACGAGCCTGTAATCGACGCCTGGCTCGACGCTCGCGCGCCGCTGCCGGTGCTTGAGGCACGTGCCCGGCGGCTGTCGCTCGACGCCTTGCTGGAGCAGGGCGGCCACGGTATCTGCCTGATAGGCGGCGGCACCAGCACGGTGCGCGATCCGCATGAGACGGTGGCCTGCCTGCTGCCGGTCACGCTTGTCCACAGCCTTTCGCTGGGCGGTCGCGTGGCCATGGCGGCCGAGTGGTGGCCGCCGGCCGACGATGCCTCGGGCTGGCTCGACGCGCTCTGCCTGACGCTGGCCGACTGGTGCCGGGCCCACGGTATTCGCCATATCCGGCTGGCGCCGGGGCTGGTGACCGACCCCTCGCGGGCGCCGCAAGGGTTCCAGCGCGACGCCGATGGCCTGTGGCTGCGCAGCCTGGTTCCCACGCCCAAGCGCCTGGGCTGACGCGGCCGGCGGGCCGCATGCCGTCGCAAGCGCCGCGACGCCCTCGATTCCTTCCATCCTCTCTACCGTACGGACTGTTCCACCATGGAGTTTGTGTTTCTGGCCGCGGCCGCCTTTCTGGCCGGCATGATCGACGCCGTGGCAGGCGGGGCGGCCTGGTGCAGGTGCCGGCGCTGTTTTCGACCTATCCCAACATGTCGCCGGCCACGCTGATCGGCACGACCAAGGTGGCGTCGCTGGCTGGCACGTCCAACGCGGCGTTCCGCTTTGCGCGCAAGGTTCGGATCTATTGGGGCGCCACCGCCCCGGCAACCGTGGCCGCCTTCGTGTTCTCGATGGCCGGCGCGTGGACGCTGACGATGATCCCCGCCGAGCCGCTGCGCAAGGCGCTGCCGTTCGTCCTGCTGATCCTGCTGGTTTACACGGTGGTGAAGAAGGACCTGGGCACCGAGCATGCGCCGGCGCTGTCGGGCGGCCGCGAACGGCTGGCGGCGCTGCTGGCCGGTGCGGCCATCGGCTTCTATGACGGCGTGTTCGGGCCCGGCACGGGCAGCTTCCTGATGATCGTGTTCGTGCGCGTGTTCGGCTACGACTTCCTGCATGCATCGGCATCGGCCAAGGTCGTCAACCTGGCCACCAACCTGGCCGCGCTGCTGCTGCTCTCCGCGAAGGGCCACGTCTGGTGGCAACTGGGCATCGTGATGGCCCTGGCCAACGTGGCCGGCAGCCAGGTGGGCAGCAAGCTGGCGCTGCGCCATGGCAGCCGGTTCGTGCGCAAGGTGTTCATCGCCGTGGTCAGCGCGCTGATCCTGAAGACGGCCTACGACGCGTTCCTGCGCTAAGGCATTGGAGAGCCCCGAAGGGCCCGCGTACCGCCGAAACCCTCGACTGTTGCGCCTGTGCCGCTGCGGGTTAATCCGGCCTTTTCGTATCACATCGCTGTGTTAGACTCGGTTCGCATTCCCGACCGAGCGGTCGGGGAATGCAGCTGCGCAATCCGGGGGTAATGGCGCAGGACGGGAAAAAACGGGACGAACTTCGATGTTCCCGGCTGAGATCGGATGCCAGCGTTGCATCCGCCAAAGAGCCTGCCAGAGTGGGCCACAAAAAAACTGAAGGCATCCGTCGGCCGGAAGCCGGCGGATGCCTTTTTCCGTTTTTGGAATCGAAGGAGACAAGCCATGACGTTCAAGCGCGCCAGCCTGCTGGCACTTGCCGCCGCCAGTCTGTTCTCGGGCGCGGCCAGCGCCCAGGTGAAGGTCGGGGTCACCGTTTCGGCCACCGGGCCGGCCGCCTCGCTGGGCATCCCCGAAAAGAACACCTTCACGCTGCTGCCCAAGGAAATCGCCGGCAAGAAGATCGAGTACATCGTGCTCGACGATGCCACCGACACGACCACGGCAGTCAAGAACACGCGCAAGCTGATCAGCGAAGACAAGGTGGATGTGGTGGTGGGCTCCACCGTCACGCCCAATTCGCTGGCCATGGTGGACGTGGCGGCCGAGAGCGAAACGCCGATGATCTCGATGGCCGCGTCGGCCCGCATCATCGAGCCGATGGACGCCAAGCGCGCCTGGATCTTCAAGACCCCGCAGAACGACTCGCACATGGCCACCGCGCTGGCCGAGCACATGACCAGCAACAACGTGAAGACGGTGGCATTCATCGGGTTCGCGGACGCCTACGGCGACAGCTGGGCGCAGGAATTCGCCAAGGTGGCGGAGATGCGCAAGATCAAGGTGGTGGCCAACGAGCGCTTTGCGCGTACCGACAATTCGGTGACGGGCCAGGTGCTGAAGATGATGGGCACCAATCCGGATGCCGTGCTGATCGCAGGCTCGGGTACGCCCGCCGCGCTGCCGGCCAAGGCGCTCAAGGAACGCGGCTACAAGGGCAAGATCTACCAGACGCACGGCGTGGCCAACCCCGACTTCCTGCGCGTGTGCGGCAAGGATTGCGAAGGCACGCTCCTGCCGGCCGGCCCGCTGCTGGTGGCCGAGCAACTGCCCGACAGCAATCCGGTGAAGAAGCCGGCCATGACGTACAAGACGGCCTACGAAAAGGCGTTTGGCGGACAGGTTTCGACCTTCGGCGGCCATGCCTGGGATGCGGGCCTGCTGCTGCAGAACGCGATCCCCGAGGCGCTCAAGAAGGGCCAGCCCGGCACCAAGGAATTCCGCAAGGCACTGCGCGACGCGCTGGAGCAGACCAAAAACCTGCCGGTATCGCACGGCATCATCAACATGAGCCCCACCGACCACCTCGGCATGGACCAGCGCGCGCGCGTGATGGTGCAGATCGTCGATGGCAAGTGGAAGCTGCAGAAGTAAGCCGGCACACGACCGGCTGGCAGGGGTCACGCTGGGCAGCGTAGCAACGCAGGGCGCATGGCAGACCATGCGCCCTTTTTTTGCCGTCGTGATTTCCCGCCATCCACTAGGCATTGCGCGGCGGAGTCTCTAAGCTGAGACTGCGGTCTCGCGCACACAAAACGGGCAGACAATGGATCTATCGATTGCGGCCATTCTGGCGCAGGACGGCATCACCTCCGGCGCGATCTACGCGCTGCTGGCACTGGCACTGGTGCTGGTGTTTTCGGTGACGCGCGTCATCTTCATCCCTCAGGGCGAGTTCGTGGCCTACGGCGCGCTGACGCTTGCCGCGATGCAGGCGGGCCACGCGCCGCAGACCACGTGGCTGCTGCTGGCCATGGGCGTGCTGACGTTCCTCTACGACGGCGTGGCGGTGCTGCGCAGCCCCGAGCTGCGGCTCGCGGCGCCGCGCCGCATCCTGATGCTGGCAGGCAAGTACCTGCTGTTCCCCGGTGCCGTCCACGTGCTGGTGCAGCAATACGGCGGCACGCCGCTGCCGATGCTGGCGCAGATCGCGCTGACGCTGCTGATCGTGATCCCGCTGGGGCCGATGCTCTATCGCCTGGCCTACCAGCCGCTGGCCGAAGCCAGCACGCTGGTGCTGCTGATCGTGTCGGTCGGCGTGCATTTCGCGCTGGTGGGTCTGGGGCTGGTGATGTTCGGCGCCGAAGGCTCGCGTACGAATCCGTTCTCCGATGCGCGTTTCGATGTGGGCAGCCTCAGCGTGTCGGGGCAGAGCCTGTGGGTCGTGGTGGTGTCCGGTGTGCTGATCGCCGCGCTGTACTTCTATTTCGAACGCACGCTGCAGGGCAAGGCACTGCGCGCCACGGCCGTGAACCGGCTGGGCGCGCGGCTGGTGGGCATCGGCACGACGCAGGCCGGCCGCCTGTCGTTCACGCTGGCGGCGGCCATGGGCGCGCTGTGCGGCATCCTGATTGCGCCGCTGACGACGATCTACTACGAGTCGGGCTTCCTGGTGGGTCTCAAGGGCTTCGTGGGCGCCATCGTTGGCGGGCTGGCCAGCTACCCCGTGGCGGCGCTCGGCGCGCTGCTGGTGGGGCTGCTCGAATCGTATTCGTCGTTCTGGGCCAGCGCGTTCAAGGAGGTCATCGTCTTCACGCTGATCATTCCGGTGCTGCTGTGGCGCTCGCTGACCAGCAAGCACGTCGAGGAAGAGGAGTAAGCCATGACGATGCTGACCGACAAGCCGCTGGAGAAGACCGTGCCCTCGCAAACCGAACCCGCAACACGCGCGACGGGGGCCATGCGCAACCGGGTGCTGACGCTCGCGTTCGTGATCGTGCTGGCGCTGCTGCCCGTGCTGCCCACGCCGGAGTTCTGGATCACGCTGGGCAACTACATCGGGCTCTACAGCATCGTGGCCATCGGCCTGGTGCTGCTGACGGGCGTGGGCGGCATGACATCGTTCGGGCAGGCTGCGTTCGTGGGCCTGGGCGCCTATAGCACCGCGTACCTGAGCACGCAGTTTGGGCTGTCGCCATGGCTCGGGCTGATCGTCGGGCTGGTCATCACGATCGGGTCGGCCTACGTCATTGGCCTGATCACGATGCGGATGTCCGGCCACTACCTGCCGCTGGCGACGATTGCCTGGGGACTGTCGCTGTTCTTCCTGTTTGGCAATCTGGAATTCCTGGGCAAGTACGACGGCCTGAACGGCATCCCCGTGCTGTCGTTCCTGGGCATCGAACTGCAGTCGGGCCGCTCGATGTTCTATCTGATCTGGGCCGGGGTGCTGCTGGCCGTGCTGGCCATGCAGAACCTGCTCAACTCGCGGCCTGGCCGGGCCATCCGCGCGCTCAAGGGTGGCGGCACGATGGCCGAGGCGATGGGCGTGAACACGGCGTGGATGAAGGTGGTGATCTTCGTCGTGGCGGCGATCCTGGCCTGCGTGTCGGGCTTCCTGTACGCGCACCTGCAGCGCGCCGTGAATCCGACGCCGTTCGGGCTGAACTACGGCATCGAGTACCTGTTCATGGCCGTGGTGGGCGGCGTGGGCCACGTGTGGGGCGCCGTGCTGGGCGCCGGCATCCTGACCATCCTCAAGGACGTGCTGCAGGGGCTGCTGCCGCGGCTGCTGGGCAGCACCGGCAATTTCGAGATCATCGTCTTCGGCGTGCTGCTGGTGCTGCTGCTGCAGTACGCGCGCGATGGCATCTGGCCGTTCCTGCGCAGGCTGATGCCGTCGGGCCCGCCCGTGGTGGCTCCCGATCACGCCGATCCGCTGGCCGTGCGCCAGAAGCCCGAGGCCGGCGAGCTGATCCTCGATGTACGTGCGGCACGCAAGCAGTTCGGTGGCCTGGTGGCGGTGAACGACGTGAGCTTCCAGGTGCGGGCCGGCGAAATCATCGGCCTGATCGGCCCGAACGGTGCGGGCAAGTCCACCACCTTCAACCTGGTGACCGGTGTGCTGCCGCTCACGCGCGGCGAGGTGCGGTATCGCGGCGAGGTGATCTCTGGGCTGCCGTCGCGCGAGATCGTCAAGCGCGGCGTGGGCCGTACCTTCCAGCACGTGCATCTGCTGCCGACGATGACGGTGCTCGAGAACGTGGCCATCGGCGCGCATCTACGCGGCGACTTCCGCGCACAGGGCGGCGTCTCGGCGGCGATCCTGCGCATGAACCGCGCCGAGGAACAGAAGCTGCTGTTCGAGGCAAAGCGCCAGCTGGAACGGGTGGGCCTGGCCGAGTGCATGTACATGGAAGCCGGCAGCCTGGCACTGGGCCAGCAGCGCATCCTGGAGATTGCGCGCGCGCTGTGTTGCGATCCCGCGCTGCTGCTGCTGGACGAGCCCGCCGCCGGCCTGCGCTACAAGGAGAAGCAGGCTTTGGCGGAATTGCTACGCAAGCTGAAAGGCGAGGGCATGAGCGTGCTGCTGGTGGAACACGACATGGACTTTGTGATGAACCTGACGGATCGCCTGGTGGTGATGGAATTCGGTACGCGTATCGCCGAAGGGGTGCCGGAAGACGTGCAGAAGAATCCGGCCGTGCTGGAAGCCTATCTCGGCGGCGTCGAGTGAGGAAATGAGATGAGTCTGATTCTGGAGGTGAAGGACCTGCATGTGCGCTACGGCAAGGTGGAGGCCGTGCATGGCGCCAATCTGCAGGTGCAGGCCGGCAAGATCGTCACGGTGATTGGTCCGAACGGCGCTGGCAAGTCGACCATGCTCAACGCGATCATGGGTGCGCTGCCGGTCAGCGGGTCATCCAGCGGCACGGTGCGCTACCTGGGCCACGACATGGCCGGCATTCCGGTGGAAGGGCGGGTGGCGCGCGGCATGTGCCTGGTGCCCGAGAAGCGCGAGCTGTTTGCCACAATGACCGTCGAGGACAACCTGCAGCTGGGCGCCTTTCGCCGCAAGCGCGCCGGCGAGCGCAACTATCTCGATCAGATGGACGTGGTCTATGACCTGTTTCCGCGCCTCAGGGAGCGCGCCAGGCAGGAGGCCGGCACCTTGTCGGGTGGTGAGCGCCAGATGCTGGCCGTGGGGCGTGCCCTGATGGCCAAGCCGCAACTGCTGATGCTGGACGAGCCCAGCCTGGGGCTGGCGCCGCTGATCGTGAAGGAAATCTTCCACATCATCAGCAACCTGCGGCAGACCGGCGTGGCAACGCTGCTGATCGAACAGAACGCGCGGGCGGCGCTGCAGGTGGCGGATTACGGGTACGTGGTGGAGACCGGCGACATGGCCATGGAAGGCGAGGCGGCGGCGCTGGCGAGTAATCCGAAGGTGATCGAGACGTACCTGGGGTTGGCGAAAAAGGCGGCTTAGACAGGCTCAATCGTTCCTGGTGGTACGTATACATCGGTTTGGAAGATAACGGCGTCGACTTTGGCGCCGTTTTTATTCATGCAATCGATGTTGTTCACAAAGCTATCCACAGTGTGGATAACTATCGGCGGAGCAGTACTGCGATATCGATTTCGGCCGCCGAAAGCAACCATTCACGGAAGACGTTCAGGGCCCGGTGGTCGCCTTTTTCCCGGGCGCGCACAGGAAGTAGCCCCGATTCAGCGTGACCGGCAGGTCGAACGGCGCCACCACCTGACCGGCCTGCAACGCATCCCTGACAAGGCATCGCTGCAGAACGGCACCCCCATGTCGGCCTTCACGGCCTCCAGAAGAATCGACACCTGATCGAAGCCGCGCGCAAGCGTGGGCGCAGCATTGGGTACGCCCGAGGCGCGCAACCAGTTCTCCCAGTTCCTGGGGGCAGTTGTGTGGAAAAGCAGCGGTTCACCCATCAGGTCGGCAGGACTTTTCCACAGATTGGCAGCCTGCCGCGCATGGGCCCGGCCAGGGTGGCAGATGGGCACCATTTCGCGCCCGATCACATAGTCGACCTGCAGATGCGGCCAGTTGCCGGCCTCGCCCGTCAGGATCGCCGCGTCGGGCTTGGCGCCCGAAAAATCCTCGTCGCGGCGGTACGGAACGAAGTCGAGCCGGATATCGGGATGCTTGCGGTGGAAGTCTGGCAGCCGGGGGACCAGCCATACACTGGCCAGCGTGGGGACCGCGGAAAGCGTCAGCTGATGCTGCCGATCCTCGCCCAGCATCCCCGCGCTGGCGCTTTCGATGGCGGCCAGCGGGCCAGTAATGACTTCCAGATAATGGCGCCCAGCCTCGGTAAGCGTGAGCTTGTGGGCGTTGCGATGGATCAGCGGCTGCCCGAAATGGGATTCCAGACGGGAGATGGCGCGGCTGATGGCACCCTGCGTCACGCACAGTGTTTCGGCCGCACGGGTGAAGCTGCCCAGCCGGGCTGCCGTGACGAATGCATGTAGCTCGGACATCGACGGTGAGCGTATACGCATGGCAGCCAGAGGATGATCTTTGGTAATGGAAGCGTGCAATATAGTCGTTTGTGCAAGGCCGGTAAACTGTCGAAACTCCCGGTTCGGTACCCCGATTCCAGAACGATAAACGAGGAGTTTCACGCCATGAACCGAGCCCTGCATGCCGGCGCCACGCGCCGCCGGCTGATGTTTTCCACAATGTTGTCCACAGCCCTCGCCGCAGTGTTTGGCGGCATCGCAACGCCTGCGGCAGCGCAATCCACTTACCCGAACAAGCCCATCCGGCTGGTCGTGCCGTTCGCCGCGGGCGGTACCACCGACCTGTCCGCGCGCCTGGTAGCGGAGTACGCCGGGCGCGAGCTGGGCCAGACCATCGTGGTCGACAACAAGGGTGGGGCAGGGGGCTCGATCGGCATGGAGCAGGTTGCGCGTTCCACGCCGGACGGCTACACGATCGGCATGGCCACGGTCAGCACGCATGGGTCGAATCCGGCCGTATACCCCAAGCTCGGCTATGACCCGATCAAGGACTTCGCGCCGGTCACCAATGTGGCGGCCGTGCCCAGCGTCTTTGCCGTGCACCCTAGCGTGCCGGCCAAGACCATGCAGGAGTTCGTGGCCCTGGCGAAGGCCAACCCCGGCAAGTACACGTTTGCGTCGCCGGGCGCCGGATCGCTGGGGCATGCCAACATCGAGAACTTCATGATGCTGGCCAAGATCGACCTGCTGCATGTGCCCTACAAGGGCGCTGGGCTGGCGCTCAACGACGCGCTGGCCGGGCAGGTGAATGCGATTACCGACAACCTGTCGACCACACTGCCGCACGTCAAGGCAGGCCGCCTGCGCGCGCTGGCCCTGTTGGGCGCACAGCGCTCGCCGCAGTTGCCGAACGTGCCGACGTACGCGGAGCTGGGCTACAAGGACATGGGCGACGGCGGCTGGTTCGGCATCGTCGCACCGGCGGGTACGCCGCAGCCGATCATCGACAAGCTGAACGCCGCCATCCACAAGGCAATGCTGAATCCCGAGTTCAAGCGCAAGATCGAGGAGTCGGGCGGCACGCTGGTGCCGACCACGCCGGACCAGTTCAAGGCGCAGATCCAGCAGGCCATGGCGCGCTACGCGCGTGTGGCCAAGGCTGCCAACATCAAGCTGGATTGAGCCATGGCGATGTTCGACACACCGTACCAGGCAGTGCAGGGCGATGCGCCGGGCGGCCCCTTTACGCTGGCGCTGCCGGAAGGGGAGGCGCTGCCGCTGGTTTGCGATTCGCCACACAGCGGCGTCCACTATCCTGCGGATTTCCGCGCAGCCGTGCCGCTGGCGCGGCTGCGGGGCGGCGAGGATACCCATATCGACACACTGTGGTCTGCCATTCCCAAGGTCGGCGGGACGCTGATTGGCGCCACATTTCCGCGTGTCTATATCGATCCGAACCGGATGCTGGAGGACCTGGACCCCGAACTGCTGGATGCGCCGTGGCCGACGCTGCTGTCGCCTGGCGAGAAGACCCGGCTGGGCTACGGGCTGATCTGGCGAAAGATCGATGCAGCCACGCCGATCTATGACCGTCAGCTGTCGGTGGCAGAGGTCCAGGGCCGGATCGGACGCTACTATCGGCCGTACCATGCGGCGCTGGCCGAGGCGGTGGAGAGCGCCTACCAACGATTCGGCGCGCTCTGGCACCTGAACCTGCACTCGATGCCGAACAACGCCTACGAGCGGCTCAAGATCGACAGCCCGCACCCGCTGGCCGACTTTGTGCTGGGCGACCGGGACGGTACGACGTGCGAGCCGGGCATTGTGGATCTGGTCGAACGGGAGCTAAAAGCGATGGGTTACACGGTGGCGCGCAACGATCCGTACAAGGGCGTCCAGCTGATCGCCCAGATCGGCCGGCCGGCGGAACGTCGTAACAGCCTGCAGATCGAGATCCGCCGGCCGCTCTATATGGACGAGGTGACCAAGGCGCCGAACGAAGGGTTCGCAACCTTGCGGCAGGACCTTGCAACGCTATCGGCAAGTATCGCCAGCTATGTTCGCAGCAAGATTTGACGCATGTTTCACGTGAAACACTGTCAGCTGAGCAAGGCCCCGTGAATGCGGGGCCTTTTTGTTTGGGTGCGCGAGGATGTGAGTGTTTCACGTGGAACACAAATCGCCGTCTCGCAGGTACCGTACGCGCCATGTTTCACGTGAAACATTCCGATGGGCAGAGCCCGTCAAACGAATGCCGCTATAATTCGGCATCCCGATTTTTCCCGCCCAGCCTCCTGGAGGAGGTGTCCCCATGCTTTACCCGAAAGAATTCGACGTCATTGTCGTCGGCGGTGGTCACGCCGGCACCGAAGCTGCCCTCGCTGCCGCGCGCATGGGCTGCCAGACGCTGCTGCTCTCGCACAACATCGAAACGTTGGGCCAGATGAGTTGCAATCCGTCGATCGGCGGTATCGGCAAGGGGCATCTCGTCAAGGAAGTGGACGCCATGGGCGGCGCGATGGCGGCTGCCACCGACGAGTCCGGCATCCAGTTCCGCATCCTCAATTCGAGCAAGGGTCCGGCCGTACGCGCCACGCGTGCCCAGGCTGACCGGGTGCTATACCGCAAGGCCATTCGTACGCGACTGGAGAACCAGCCGAACCTGATGCTGTTCCAGCAGGCCGTCGACGACCTGATGGTGGAGGGGATCGCGTAGTAGGCGCACGGACCCAGGCGGGCATCGACTTCCGCGCCCGTGCCGTGGTCCTGACGGCGGGTACGTTCCTCGACGGCAAGATCCACGTGGGCCTGGACAACTACACCGGCGGACGGGCGGGCGATCCGGCTGCGGTGTCCCTGTCGGCACGTCTGAAGGAACTGAAGCTGCCGCAGGGCCGGCTGAAGACAGGCACGCCGCCGCGGATCGACGGCCGGACGATCGACTTTTCCATGATGGAAGAACAGCCCGGCGATCTGGATCCCGTGCCAGTGTTTTCGTTCCTGGGCCGCCCGGAGCAACACCCCGAGCAGTTGCCGTGCTGGATCACCCATACCAACAGCCGTACCCACGACATCATCCGGGGTGGGCTGGATCGCTCGCCGATGTACACCGGTGTGATCGAGGGGGTGGGGCCACGTTACTGTCCGAGCATCGAGGACAAGATTCACCGCTTTTCCGGCAAGGAAAGCCACCAGATCTTCCTTGAGCCGGAAGGGCTGACCACGAACGAGTTCTACCCGAACGGCATCTCCACCAGTCTGCCATTCGATGTGCAGCTTGACCTGGTGCACTCGATTCGCGGCATGGAGAACGCCCACATCCTGCGCCCGGGCTACGCCATCGAATACGACTACTTCGATCCGCGCGGCCTGAAGGCGTCGCTGGAGAGCAAGGCCATCGCGGGGCTGTTCTTCGCTGGCCAGATCAACGGCACGACCGGCTACGAAGAGGCGGCCGCACAGGGTCTGCTGGCCGGTATCAACGCCGGCTGCTTCGTGCGCGAACGCGACGCCTGGACGCCGCGCCGTGACCAGGCATACCTGGGTGTGCTAGTCGATGACCTGATTACGCGCGGCGTGACCGAGCCGTACCGCATGTTCACGAGCCGGGCCGAGTTCCGCTTGAGCCTGCGCGAAGACAACGCCGACATGCGCCTGACCGAAGTCGGCCGCGAACTCGGCGTGGTGGACGATGTTCGCTGGGATGCCTTCAACCGCAAGCGCGACGCTGTTTCACGTGAAACAGAGCGCCTGAAGTCGACTTGGGTCAATCCAACGCTCCTGCCGGAGGCCGACGCCGTGCCGCTGCTGGGCAAGGCCATCGAGCGTGAGTATTCGCTGGCCGACCTGCTGCGCCGCCCGGAAGTTGGTTACGAGGCCCTGGTGAGCGTACAGGATGGCCGCTACGCTCCGGAGGCGCCGCTTGCCGATGACGAAATGCTGGCCGAGCAGATCCGCGAGCAGATCGAGATCGGCATCAAGTACCACGGTTACATCGCCCGCCAGGCCGCCGAAGTAGACAAGCTGGGCGCCAACGAGGCTACGAAGCTGCCGCTCGATTTCGACTACACCGAGGTCCGTGGCCTGGGCTTCGAAGTCAGCCAGAAGCTGAACCAGCATCGGCCGGAAACGCTCGGCCAGGCTTCGCGCATCTCCGGCGTCACGCCGGCTGCGATCTCGCTGCTGCTGGTCCATCTGAAGAAGAAGGGCATGGGACGCACCGGGCAAGCCAACGCGAAGGCCGGCGACGGCCAGGAGGCTGCCTGAGTGGGCGGCTTTCGATACACCGTGGTCGACGAGGCCGCGCAGCGCCAGCGCCTGGAAGCAGGCCTGGTGGCCATCGGCCTCGCGCTGGCACCTGCCCAGATCGAGGCGTTGTTCGCGTACCTGACGCTGCTCCGCAAGTGGAACAGCGTCTACAACCTCACCGCCATCCGTCATCCCGACGAGATGCTAACCCACCACATGCTCGATTCGCTGGCCGCAGTGCCGGCGCTGGCGGAAGCCGCTCGCAGCACGGCAGTACCCGACGCTGCGCGGGCAGGGTGCTGGACGTCGGCTCGGGTGGCGGCATGCCGGGGATGCCACTTGCCATTGCCTGCCCGGACGTGTCCGTACTGATGGTCGACATCGTCCAGAAGAAGACGGCGTTCCTGACGCAGTGCCGCGCCCAACTGCACCTGACCAATGCGGCCGCGCATTGGGGGCCGGTGGAGAAGATCGAGGATGCCACTGGCTATGCCGTGATCACCTCGCGCGCATTTGCGGAGCTGACTGACTTTGTGAACCTGTCCGGTCACTTGCTCGCACCAGGCGGGAAGCTGCTTGCGATGAAGGGTGTCTATCCACAGGCCGAGATCGACCGCATGGAGGCCGCTGGCCTGATGAAGCGCTGGCAGGTGGAAGCGGTGCCGAAGCTGTCCGTCCCCGAGCTGGACGCGGAGCGGCATCTTGTAGTGTTATCGCGACGTTGAATTCGCGGATTTGAATTTGGGGTGGTGTTATTCGTGCAATGAATACGAATGGCACAAACAGGGAGCTGCAAGCGCATATGGCCAAGGTATTCGTGATCGCTAACCAGAAGGGCGGCGTCGGCAAGACCACCACCACGGTGAATCTGGCCGCCGGTCTGGCCGCGCAGGATCAGCGCGTGCTGCTGGTCGACCTGGACCCGCAGGGCAATGCCTCGATGGGCTCGGGCATCGACAAGCAGTCGCTGGAACACAGCGTGTACCAGGTGCTGGTGGGCCTGGCGTCGGTACAGCAGGCAACCCGCCGATCGGAATCGGGCCGCTACGACGTGCTGCCGGCCAACCGCGAACTGGCCGGTGCCGAAGTGGAGCTGGTGGAGCTGGACCAGCGCGAGCGGCGGTTGAAGCAGGCGCTGGCCGAGGTGGACGACCAGTACGACTTCGTGCTGATCGACTGCCCGCCGTCGCTGTCGCTGTTGACGCTGAACGGCTTGTGCGCCGCACATGGCGTGATCGTGCCGATGCAGTGCGAATACTTCGCGCTCGAAGGGCTGTCGGACCTGGTCAATACGATCAAGCAGGTGCATGCCAACCTGAATCGGGAACTCAAGGTGATCGGCCTGCTGCGGGTGATGTTCGACCCGCGCGTGACGCTTCAGCAGCAGGTGTCGGCACAGCTCGAGGCCCATTTCGCGGAAAAGGTATTCAAGACCGTGATCCCGCGCAATGTGCGGCTGGCCGAAGCGCCGTCCTATGGCATGCCGGGCGTGGCATTCGATGCGTCCTCGAAGGGCGCCAAGGCGTATCTCGATTTTGGCGCCGAAATGATCGCGCGCGTACGCCAGCTCGGTTGAGCGGCACGAACAGACAGGGAAGGGTGGCGAGCATGGTGACCGCTAAGAAGAAGGGTCTGGGCCGGGGGCTGGAAGCACTGCTGGGCGGGCCGGCCGAGATTGTCGAGACCGCAAGGCAGAAGGGCGCGCCGTCGGTGCTTGGCGTGCATCAGTTGCAGCCAGGCAAGTACCAGCCGCGCACCCGCATGGACGAAGGCGCGCTGCAGGAACTGGCGGCAAGCATCCGCGCGCAGGGCCTGATGCAGCCGATTCTGGTGCGCCGCGTGGCGGAGCCGGACCGGTACGAGATCATCGCCGGCGAACGCCGCTACCGCGCCTCGAAGCTGGCGGGGCTCGACAAGGTGCCGGTGCTGGTGAAGGACGTGCCCGACGAGGCCGCCGCAGCGATGGCGTTGATCGAGAACATCCAGCGCGAAGACCTGAACCCGCTGGAAGAGGCGCAAGGCATCATGCGCCTGATCCGCGAATTCAGTTTCACGCACGAGCAGGCGGCCGAATCGGTCGGCCGTTCGCGCAGCGCGGTGTCGAACCTGCTGCGCCTGCTGAACCTGGCGTCGCCGGTGCAGACCATGCTGATGGCCGGCGATCTGGACATGGGGCACGCCCGCGCGCTGCTGGCCGTGGACGGCGCCAACCAGATCACGCTGGCCAACCAGATCGTGAACAAGCGGCTGTCGGTGCGCGAAACCGAAAAGCTCGTCGCGTCGACGCTGAAGCCATTCGACCTGAAATCGCTCAAGCAGAAGCAGGGCAATGGCACCCGCGATGTGGCGCGGCTGGAAGAGGAGCTGTCCGACATGCTCGGGCTGGCGGTGCAGATCAAGCTCGGCGCACGCGGCAAGGGCCAGTTGACCATCCACTTCACCAGCAACGACGCGCTCGACGGGGTGCTGACGCGCTTGCGCGAGCCTGCGGCCAGCGCTTGATTCTGTGACGCCGGTTGCCGTATACGTTTCCTCGGTATACGGCAATCGATTTGCCCATGAAATTGCCGGGCTGTTGATGCGACGCGACAGCCCGGGCGGCATGCACCCGGCCGCGGCAGGAATCTGCGCGATAACCGCACGCGTCGCCGACGCTGACCATTCCGGATGCAGGTCCAAAGTGGCGCCAGCGATGGCCGATTCGCCATCATGCGCGCGCAAGCGTGCGCAATCCAATTACGTTACGCATCATTGCCGCGCAATTTCACACCATCCATCATGAAGGCGTGATAGCAACCGTTGTGCGAAATTCACTGCAAGCTAACTGAAAGCAGATTGACTCGTGTTGGCGATTGCTAATAGAATCGTGCGGTTTGAATTCTGGCCGGACGCAAGAAGTTCCGGCCTGGAACGAGGCTAGGCAGGTGGTGGTTCGAGACCGTCAGCAGGACATATCGCAAGCCGGTAAGGCATCCCGCGGCAATCGTCGAGACGATGATTGGCGTGATGACTGGGATGATAGCGCCGGGCGTGAAGACGAAGCTGTCGATCCGCTGTCGCACACCGAAGCGGTGAAATTGCTGGGGGAGCGCGCGTTGCGCCCGTCGCGCATGACACCGGGCAAGGTGGTGCTGGCGCAGATCGCCGTGACGCTGCTGTCGGCGATGGCCTGGGCGGTGTTCGCGCATGAGCATGCACCGTCGGGCTGGTCGGCCTTCTTCGGCGGCATGGCATGTTTCGTCCCCAGCGGCTTCTTCGCGCTGCGGCTGTACATGTCGCGCAAGCAGCCGTCGGTCGGCGGCCTGGTGGCCGGCGAGGCGATCAAGGTCTTCGGCACGATGGCACTGCTCGTATTGGTGATCGTGCTGTACCGCGATCTGCGCTGGGTGCCGATGCTGGTCACGTTCCTGTTGGCGCTCAAGACTTATTGGGTGGCGCTCGCGATCCGCTAAGCGGAGATACGCGAATCCCGTCGCCCCTGGCAATGCGACAAGCGAAGCCACGGCGTGGGATTCGGTCTCAGATGAGGCACCCATCCGGAATATCAAGTGGTTTTACGCGCAGGACGTCACAACCGTGAAGCGCTGCGTGAGTAAGGTTTTGCCCAGAACAATAGCGCGGCCTTGCGCAGGCGGTGACCGGTCATGTGACCGTAGGCCTAAGCAAGACGCATACCGGGTGACCGCCTCAGCGGTTGCCGGAACCAAAGATTTCGCAATATACCGATCGTTTCGACATGTCAGCTGAAGCTACCCAAGGCGCTGGGCACACGCTCACCCCCTCAGGCTATATCGCCGAACACCTCCAGAACTTTAATTCGGTCGGCGGCAAGCAGCATTCCGTCGTCGATTTCAGCATCATCAATTACGACACCGTGTTCTGGTCGGTGCTGTGCGGCTTTCTGGCCGTATTGTTCCTGTACATGGCCGCGCGCCGTGTCACGCCCGGCGTGCCGGGCCGCTTCCAGGCCTTCGTCGAGATGATCGTCGAGATGGTCGACGACCAGGCCAAGGGCATCATCCACGGCGACCGCTCGTGGATCGCCCCGCTGGCGCTGATGGTGTTCTGCTGGATCACCATGATGAACGCGATCGACCTGATCCCCGTGGACTGGGTCACCGGCCTGAACAACGTGCTGGGCATCTTCCACATCCACCTTCCGCACCACCGCGCAGTGGCCACGGCCGACCTGAACGGCACGCTGGGCATGTCGTGCTCGGTGCTGGTGCTGATGATCTACTACAGCTTCAAGATCAAGGGCGCAGGCGGCTTCATGCACGAACTGTTCTCGGCCCCGTTCGGCGCCAAGTGGTACCTGGCCCCGTTCAACCTGATCCTGAACATCATCGAATTCCTGGCCAAGGCCGTGTCGCTGGGCATGCGGTTGTTCGGCAACATGTACGCCGGCGAACTGGTGTTCCTGCTGATCGCGCTGCTGGGTTCCATCTGGACGTTCAGCGCCGACCTGTCGGCCCTGGGCTTCGTGGGTCACGTGGTTGCCGGTACCGTATGGGCCATCTTCCACATCCTGATCGTGCTGCTCCAGGCATTCATCTTCATGATGCTGACGCTGGTGTACATCGGCCAGGCTCACGATCACCACTGATTTTCCGGTTTTTTGGTTTTTTGGTTTTTTGGTTCTAAGTCTCTCTAAATTAAAGGAGTCATCATGCAAGCATATCTCGCCAACATCCAGGGTCTGACCGCTATCGGTATCGGCATCATCATCGGTCTGGGCGCAATCGGCGCCTGCCTGGGTATCGCCCTGATGGGTGGCAAGTACATCGAAGCCTGCGCACGTCAGCCCGAGCTGATGAACCCGCTGCAAACCAAGATGTTCCTGCTGGCTGGCCTGATCGACGCTGCGTTCCTGATCGGTGTGGGTGTTGCAATGCTGTTCGCCTTCGCCAACCCGCTGCTGTCGGTCATTCAGTAAGTCTTTTCGGTCTGCATGATGCTGACGGGCGGCGCAGGCCTCAGTCCGATGGCCTGGCCGCCCTTGTGCATTTATCTGTAGTTTGATTACCGAAAGGAACACACCATGAATCTGAACGCAACGTTTTTTGCGCAGATGGTCGTGTTCTTCATCCTGTGGTGGGTTGTTGCCAAATTTATTTGGCCGCCGCTGGTGAAGGCGCTCGACGAACGCGCAAAGAAGATCGCCGATGGCCTCGCCGCTGCCGAAAAGGGCAAGGCGGAGCTTGAACTCGCCAACAAGCGTGTGGACCAGGCCATGGCCGAAGCCCGCACCGAAGGCGCGCAACGTGTGGCCGACGCTGAGAAGCGCGCCCAGGTCGCCGCCGACGAGATCAAGCAGAACGCCCAGGCAGAAGCCGCACGCATCATCGCCCAGGCCAAGGCCGAGGCAGAGCAGCAAGTGACCCGCGCCCGCGAAACGCTGCGCGATCAGGTCGCCGTGCTGGCAGTGAAGGGTGCAGAGCAGATCCTCAAGCGTGAAGTGAACGCGCAGGTGCACGCAGACCTGCTCAATCAACTCAAGGCTGAGCTCTAATCATGGCTGAAACCGCAACCATTGCCCGTCCCTACGCCGAGGCGCTGTTCCGCGTCGCGAGCGAAGCCGGTGCAGGCAACCTGGGTGCATGGTCCGAGCTGGTGTCGGAGATGGGGCAAGTTGCCGCCAACCCCGACATGCAGGCGCTCGCCACCGATCCGAACGTCCCGGGCGAAAAGCTCCTGGAAGTGTTCCTGTCGGTGCTGAAGAGCCCGGTGAACGATGAAGCGCGTCGCTTCGTCAACCTGCTGGTGGAGAACAACCGCCTGACGGTGCTGCCGGAAGTCGCCGAACAGTTCCATGCGCTCAAGAATGCCCGCGAGGGTTCGTCCGACGTCGAGATCACCAGCGCTTTCCCGCTGGACGATTCGCAGACGAAGGAACTGGTCGCCGCACTCGAACGCAAGTTCGGTCGCAAGCTGTACGCAAAGGTGGCGGTGGACCCGTCGCTGATTGGCGGCGTGAGCGTCAAGGTCGGCGACGAAGTGCTCGACACCTCCGTGCGCGCGCGCCTGGCTGCCATGCAAGCCACGCTGACCGCCTGACCGCAACGGCCGACGGATTGAAGAATTAGGAGCATTGTGATGCAACTGAACCCCTCAGAAATCAGCGAGCTGATCAAGTCCCGCATCTCGGGTCTTGGCGCCGACGCTGAAGTGCGCAACACCGGCACGGTGATTTCCGTGACCGATGGTATCTGCCGCGTGCATGGCCTGTCCGGCGTGATGCAGGGCGAGATGCTGGAATTCCCGGGTAACACGTTTGGCCTGGCACTGAACCTCGAGCGTGACTCGGTGGGTGCCGTGGTGCTGGGCGATTACGAACACATTTCGGAAGGCGATACGGTCAAGTGCACCGGCCGCATTCTGGAAGTGCCGGTTGGCAAGGAACTGCTGGGCCGCGTGGTCAACACGCTGGGCCAGCCGATCGACGGCAAGGGCCCGATCAACGCCAAGGAAACGGACGTGATCGAGAAGGTGGCCCCGGGCGTGATCGCACGTCAGTCGGTGAGCCAGCCGGTGCAGACCGGCCTGAAGTCGATCGACGCGATGGTGCCGATCGGCCGTGGCCAGCGCGAGCTGATCATTGGCGACCGTCAGACGGGCAAGACCGCCGTGGCCGTCGATGCCATCATCAACCAGAAGGGCAAGGGCGTCTTCTGCGTGTACGTGGCAATCGGCCAGAAGGCTTCGACGATCTCGAACGTGGTGCGCAAGCTCGAAGAGCACGGCGCCATGGAATACACGATCGTCGTGGCCGCATCGGCTTCGGACTCGGCCGCCATGCAGTACCTGGCTGCCTACGCCGGCTGCACGATGGGCGAATACTTCCGCGACCGCGGCGAAGATGCGCTGATCGTTTATGACGATCTGACCAAGCAGGCCTGGGCCTACCGCCAGGTGTCGCTGCTGCTGCGCCGCCCGCCGGGCCGCGAAGCCTACCCGGGCGACGTGTTCTACCTGCACTCGCGTCTGCTGGAGCGTGCGGCCCGCGTGAATGAAGACTACGTGGCCAAGTTTACGAACGGCGCCGTCACCGGCAAGACCGGTTCGCTGACCGCGCTGCCCGTGATCGAAACGCAGGCCGGCGACGTGTCCGCGTTCGTGCCGACCAACGTGATCTCGATCACCGACGGCCAGATCTTCCTGGAAACCGACCTGTTCAACGCCGGTGTCCGCCCCGCTATCAACGCCGGTATCTCGGTGTCGCGCGTGGGTGGTGCTGCACAGACCAAGGTCGTCAAGAAGCTGTCCGGCGGTATCCGTACCGACCTGGCCCAGTACCGTGAACTGGCTGCGTTCGCGCAGTTCGCCTCGGACCTGGACGATGCCACCCGCAAGCAGCTGGAGCGCGGCCGCCGCGTGACGGAACTGCTGAAGCAGCCGCAATACCAGCCGCTGCAGGTGTGGCAACTGGCCGCGTCGCTGTATGCCGCGAACAATGGTTTCCTCGACAACGTCGACGTGAAGGACATCCTGCCGTTCGAAAAGGGCCTGCACGACCATCTGAAGACCAAGTTCGCCGACCTCGTCAACCGCATCGAAGATACCAAGGATCTGTCGAAGGACGACGAAGCCGCCCTGCGTGCAGCGATCGAGGATTTCAGGAAGTCCGCCGCGTTCTAACCGCGTGATTCCACGGACCGCGCCGTAGCTGCCGCAAGGCAAGCGGCGCGGCACGAATGGAGAGGAAAGATATGGCCGGAACGAAAGAGATTCGAACCAAGATCAAGAGCGTGCAGAACACGCGAAAGATCACCAAGGCGATGGAAATGGTCGCCGCATCCAAGATGCGCAAGGCGCAGGAGCGGATGCGGAACGCCCGTCCGTACGCTGAGAAAGTGCGCAATATCGCAGCGCACCTGGCCACTGCCAACCCCGAGTTCAAGCATCCGTTCATGGTGGAGCGCGACGTCAAGCGCGTCGGCATGATCGTGGTGACGACCGACAAGGGTCTGTGCGGCGGCATGAATACCAACGTGCTGCGAGCCGTGACGAATGAACTGAAGACCCTGCAGAACCGCGGCGTGGACGTGCAAGCGACCGCCATCGGTACCAAGGGCATGCAGTTCCTGGGTCGCATCGGCGCCAAGGTGGTCTCGAACGTGGTGCACCTCGGTGACACCCCGCATCTGGAAAAGCTGATCGGCGCCATCAAGGTCCAGCTGGATGCCTTTACCAACGGCGAAGTCGACGCGGTGTACCTGGCCTATACCAGGTTCATCAACACGATGAAGCAGGAGCCGATGGTCGAGCAACTGCTGCCGCTGGCGGCTGACAAGCTGACCCAGACCGAAGATGAAAAGCGCGCCTACTCGTGGGATTACATCTACGAGCCCGACGCCCAGACCGTAGTGGAAGAGCTGCTCGTCCGCTACGTCGAGGCGCTGGTGTATCAGGCCGTGGCCGAGAACATGGCGTCGGAGCAATCCGCGCGCATGGTGGCCATGAAGGCGGCTTCCGACAACGCCAAGAACGTGATTGGTGAGCTGCAGCTGGTCTACAACAAGACCCGCCAGGCAGCGATCACGAAGGAACTGTCGGAAATCGTCAGCGGCGCAGCTGCGGTCTAAGGCGTCAAGAATTCAAGCTATCGGAGATACGAAATGAGTATCGGAAATATTGTGCAGTGCATTGGCGCCGTGGTGGACATCGAGTTCCCGCGCGACGCAATGCCGAAGGTGTACGACGCACTCGTGCTCGAAGAGGGCAACGACAAGTCGTTCGCCGAGAAGGGTCTGACCTTCGAAGTGCAGCAGCAGCTGGGCGACGGCGTGGTACGTACCATTGCCCTGGGCTCGTCGGACGGCCTGCGCCGTGGCATGTCGGTGAAGGGTACCGGCGCTCCCATCTCCGTGCCGGTTGGCCACGGTACGCTGGGCCGCATCATGGACGTGCTGGGTCGCCCGATCGACGAAGCCGGCCCGATCGCCGCTGACGAAAAGCGCGCGATTCACCAGAAGGCACCGAAGTTCGACGAACTGTCGCCGTCGGTTGACCTGCTGGAAACCGGCATCAAGGTGATCGACCTGGTGTGCCCGTTCGCAAAGGGCGGCAAGGTGGGCCTGTTCGGTGGCGCCGGCGTCGGCAAGACCGTGAACATGATGGAGCTCATCAACAACATCGCCAAGCAGCACAGCGGTCTGTCGGTGTTTGCCGGCGTGGGCGAGCGTACCCGTGAAGGGAACGACTTCTACCACGAAATGAAGGACTCGAACGTGCTCGACAAGGTGGCCATGGTGTTCGGCCAGATGAACGAGCCGCCGGGCAACCGTCTGCGCGTGGCGCTGACCGGCCTGACGATGGCCGAGCGCTTCCGTGACGAAGGCCGCGACATCCTGTTCTTCGTCGACAACATCTACCGCTACACGCTGGCCGGTACCGAAGTGTCGGCACTGCTGGGCCGTATGCCTTCCGCCGTGGGCTACCAGCCGACGCTGGCTGAGGAAATGGGCAAGCTGCAGGAGCGTATTACGTCGACCAAGACTGGCTCGATCACGTCGATCCAGGCCGTGTACGTGCCTGCCGATGACTTGACCGACCCGTCGCCGGCTACGACCTTCCTGCACCTGGACTCGACCGTCGTGCTGTCGCGTGACATCGCCGCGCTGGGTATCTACCCCGCCGTCGATCCGCTTGACTCGACCTCGCGCCAGCTGGATCCGCAAGTGGTGGGTACGGAGCACTACGAAGTGGCCCGCCGCGTTCAGCAGACCCTGCAGCGCTACAAGGAACTGCGCGACATCATCGCGATTCTGGGCATGGACGAACTGTCGCCGGAAGACAAGCTGGCCGTGTCGCGCGCTCGTAAGATCCAGCGTTTCCTGTCGCAGCCGTTCCACGTGGCCGAAGTGTTCACGGGTTCGCCGGGCAAGTACGTGCCGCTGAAGGAAACCATCCGTGGTTTCAAGATGCTGGTGGATGGCGAGTGCGATCACCTGCCGGAACAGGCCTTCTACATGGTCGGTTCGATCGACGAAGCCTTCGAGAAGGCCAAGAAGCTTCAGTAAGCGGCGTCTTTCGCCTTTGCGCCAGATCGTGGCTGCCGTGCTCTGCACCGGGCCGCGGGTGGCGCGAAGGCGAGGATCGTGCTTCCTGATTTGCGGGAAGCCAACGCTTTCTGGAGAAAGGATCTTATATGGCAACCATTCTTGTAGACGTCGTCAGCGCGGAATCGTCGATCTTCTCCGGTCAGGCGAAGTTCGTGGCGCTGCCGGGCGAGACGGGTGAACTGGGCATTCTGCCGGGCCACACGCCGCTGATCACCCGCATTCAGCCGGGTGCGGTGCGCATCGAGAAGGAAGACGGCAGCGAGGAATTCGTGTTCGTTGCCGGTGGCATTCTCGAAGTGCAGCCTCAGCACGTGACCGTTCTGGCCGATACCGCCATCCGTGGCGGCGACCTGGACGAAGCCAAGGCGCAGGAAGCCAAGCGCGCCGCAGAGGAACTCATGCAGAACCAGAGCAGCGATCTGGACCTGGCTCGTGCGCAAAGCGAGCTGGCCGTGGCCGCCGCGCAACTGGCTGCAATCGCCCGTCTGCGTCGTAAGAAGTAAGCACTACCTGCAGTCGCCGCGTTGTTGTTTTTTCGGCGCGGCAAATGAAAAAGGCAGCCAATTGGCTGCCTTTTTTTCTTCCGGGCGCTATATTTCGTTGCCTGGACCACAAAAAAAGCGCGCGGGCCGGGGAGGCTCCGCGCGGACGGGAAAATCCCTTCGAGGGGTCAATTCGAAGGAACGGGTTCGGTCCAGGATTCGCTTACAAGCGCAGCGGAACTTCTGCGTCCGCATGATTGGCGAGTTTCCAGTTGTCGGAACCTCAAGCCACGCGCTACCGGTCTTCCTGGTAGTCCGGATCAGTCGATCGTCTTCGGCTGGTCCGGATAAATCGGGATACTGCTCAGGCTTTCTTCCACACCCCTTATTTTTCAAGACGTTAGCGGCGGGGGTGCCTCACACCAAGCGCTGGTCTGTCAATGCATTGTGGGGGAAACTTCCAGGGATGGCAGTAACAAAATGTATCCTTTTGAAAGAAGATGAAAGGCCGGACGGTAGAAATCCGGCCTTTTGGACACTTTTGTTCGAATTTGAAAGCGTTTTCACGACATCGAATCACGATTTCTTTAGCCGCAGATGTTAAGACATTTTCACCGTAGTGTACTGAATGCATTACGTTTTTTCGGCTGACGCTTAATACCTTCCCCACTTTCGTGGGATGTCCGAAATGACGGACGTAAAATTGTGTGCGCCAGCGCATTCAACGTTACGATTCGAAACGGTTCCACGGGCATCTTTCGTCGCTAACAAAGCGTCCCGTTACATGCGCACCAGCCGCTACACTGGCGGTCGTTAGTCATTCCGCCAGATTTATTGCCATGGCCATCGATCCTCAGCTGCAAGCCTATTACCGCCAGATGGCCGACATCTATGCCGGCCAGCCCGTTGCCCACAGCGCCATCGAGCGTCGCGTCCGGTTCGAGGACGTGGCCGCCCGGTCGCAATGGCCTGATCCCGATGGCATGGTGGTCAGCAACCTCGAAGTCCCGGTGCAAGGCGCGTCACTGGCTGTGCGCCTGTTCCGGCCCGCTGCCGCCGACAAGCCCCGGCTGATCGTCTATTTCCATGGCGGCGGCTGGGTCGTCGGATCGCCAACCACCCATCACACGGTCGCTGCGCTGCTGGCTGCCGATACCGGCTGCGCGGTGGCCAGTGTCGACTACCGCCTTGCACCGGAGCAACCATTCCCTATTCCCTGTGACGACGCCATCGCCGCCGTGCGATGGCTCGCCGCAGCGCGCGACGCCCTTGGCTGCGCACCGGAGTTTCTTGCCGTGGCCGGCGACAGCGCGGGTGGGCATCTGGCCGCCGTCGCAGCGCGCCACCTGAACGACGAAGCCTGCAGCCAGGTGGTCAACGCCCAGTTGCTGATCTACCCGGTTGCCGCGCCGGTGCTGACGACCGAAAGCTACCGCGCCTTTGCCGATGGCCCGGGCCTGACCCGCGACGAAATGGCCTGGTTCTGGACCCAGTACATTGGAGCCGATGCCCTGGCGCTGGGCGCCGCCCATACCGACCCGCGCATCCACCTGATGGCCACGCCGCCGCGCCACCTGCCGCCTGCGAGCGTGGTAATGGTGGCATCCAACGACGTGCTGCGCGATGACGGCCTGGCTTATGCCGACTTCCTGGTGCGCCACGATGCCCCGGTGGTCACAATCGAGGCCAGCGGCATGACGCACGGCTTTGCCCGCCTGCAGCCCGACGCGCCGCGCGCGCGTGAATGGATGCGCCGCGCTGCCCAGGCCTTCGTCGCCGCGTTCGACGAAATCTGACGCCGCGCGTCGCAACCGGCGCGGATATGACGGCCATCATCCTCGCGGACGGCTCCGCGGGGCGGCGTTCCCGTAGAATGGCGGTCTTACGAGGATGACCATGACCGTACTGCAGAACGACACCTTCCTGCGCGCGCTGCGCCGGCAACCCACCGAATACACGCCGCTGTGGCTGATGCGTCAGGCCGGCCGCTACTTGCCCGAGTACAACGCCACGCGCGCCCGCGCCGGCAGTTTCCTGGGGCTGGCGAAGAATCCGGCGTATGCCACGGAAGTCACGCTGCAGCCGCTTGACCGTTATCCGCTCGACGCCGCAATCCTGTTTTCCGACATCCTGACCGTCCCCGACGCGATGGGCCTGGGACTGTCCTTCGCCCAGGGCGAAGGCCCACGTTTCGCCCATCCGCTGCGCACCGAAGCCGACGTGGCGAAGCTGGCCGTGCCCGACATGTCGTCGCTGCAGTACGTATTCGACGCAGTCAGCGAAATCCGCCGTGCGCTTGTGCAGGATGGCGCCCAGCGCGTGCCGCTGATCGGGTTCTCGGGCAGCCCCTGGACGCTGGCCTGCTATATGGTCGAAGGTGGCGGCTCGGACGACTTCCGCACCGTCAAGGCGATGATGTATGGCCGGCCCGACCTGATGCACCGGATCCTCGAGATCAACGCGCAGGCCGTCTCCGCCTATCTGAACGCCCAGATCGAGGCCGGCGCGCAGGCCGTGATGGTGTTCGATACCTGGGGCGGCGCCCTGGCGGACGGCATGTACCAGACGTTCTCGCTGGCCTATATGCGCCGCGTGCTGCAGGGCCTGAAGCGCGAGCACAATGGCCAGCAGATTCCGGTCATCGTGTTCACGAAGGGCGGCGGCATTTGGCTGGAACAGATTGCAGCCATCGAACCCGATGCCATCGGGCTGGATTGGACCGTCAACCTGACCCAGGCTCGTCGGCGCACCGACGGCAAGGTCGCGCTCCAGGGCAACATCGATCCGACCGTACTGTTTGCGTCCGAAGCGGCCATCCGCGAACAGGTGCGCGGCGTGCTGGACAGCTACGCGGCAGGCGGCGGTAGCGACGGGCATGTGTTCAATCTCGGCCACGGCATTTCGCAGTTCACGCCGCCGGAAAACGTGTCGGTGCTGGTGGATGAAGTCCATAACCACAGCCGCAAGCTGCGCAGCGCCAAGGTTGCACCTGCCGCCTGATTCCGACGGTTTCCCCGCGACGCAGCGATGTGGTGGGTATTCGCCGCGCTGTGCCGCGGCAGGCGCTGCGTGCGTCCTGTCAAGTAAACTATTTAGCGATATTTCGCCAAAAAGGTGCCGGGGGCTTGCTGTCAAGGCTTGACTTATGCACACCGATAGGTTTGCGGCACTGCACGAGCGGGTTACCCCTTAACTCAGTTGGGGGGTGTTTGCAAGTCCTTGATTCGTAAGGCTTTGAATGTTCTGCAATGGTGGTTGCAAGGTCGATGAAAGCCTTGTGTCAAGCGCCTTGCCGGGAAGTTGGTGCGACTTTTCAACAAAGTTATCCACAGGGCCGATTGAAGGGGTGGAAAACCATCCGTGGATCATCGACTTAGGGTCACATTTGAAGTTTTACTTTAAGTTGATGTTGCGCCGCACACAGACATTCGCCCCCGTTTCTGGTCTTTCGCGCATGCACAAAGTCAGCGCAACCGGGCCGCACCATGCAGGGGTCTGCGCATGACCGCGAGCAAGGCCACCGCAGCACCTGCCGACATCTCCGCCACATTTGTGGCGTCTTCCCCACAGACCTCGCTCCCCATCGTCCGCGTTGCACTCGACACCCCGGCCGACGACTGTTTCGACTATCTGGCAGACGACGGCGTGACACCGGGCGAACTGGTGGTGGTGCCGTTTGGCAAGCGCCAGGTTGTGGGCGTAGCCATCGCGCTTGTGGATAACTCCGACGTGCCGGAAGACAAGCTGCGGCCCATCGTGCAGCGGATTGCCTGGATGCCTCCATTAAGCGCCGAATGGATTGCACTGGCCCGCTTTGCGGCACGGTACTACCACCGCCGGCTCGGCGAAGTGATGCTGCCGTCGCTGCCGCCGTCGTTGCGGGAGTCCGAAACCTGGGAACGACTGGGGCATCGGGCACGCACCACGCAGTACCGGGTACGCCCCGACCAGGCTGGCGCACTGCGTGAAGCCGCCCCGCCGCGCGCCCGCACGGTTCGCGCGCTGGCCGATGCCCTGATCGATGCGCAGGACTGGGTACGCCTGGCCGATGCCCGCGAACTGTGCACGGCGGCGCCCCAGCGGCTGGAGGAATGGACTGCCGCCGGCTGGCTCGAATGCATGCATGCCGATCGGCCGCTGCTGGAAACCGATGCCAGCCGCGCACCGTCCGTCGCACCGACCCTGCATGCGGAGCAGCAACTCGCGGTGGAGGCCATTGCCGCCGCCCAGGCCTACGCGGCCTTCCTGCTGCACGGCGTGACGGGCAGCGGCAAGACGGAGGTCTACCTGCATGCCATCGCCCAGCGGCTGGATGCCGATCCCAAGGCCCAGGTATTGATGCTGGTGCCTGAGATCAACCTCACGCCACAACTGCAATCGCGCATCGCGGAACGCTTTCCCCATTTGCCGCTGGCGGTACTGCATAGCGGACTGGCCGACCAGGAGCGCAGCCTGCAATGGCTGGCAGCCCATCGCGGCGAGGCGCGCATCGTTCTGGGTACGCGTATGGCGGTGATGGCGTCGATGCCGCACCTGAGCCTGATCGTGGTCGACGAAGAGCACGATACTTCCTACAAGCAGCAGGAAGGCCTGCGGTACTCGGCACGCGATCTCGCCGTGTGGCGCGCCAACCAGCTTGGCATCCCGGTGGTGCTGGGCTCGGCCACGCCGTCGATGGAAACCTGGTACCGGGCAGAGCAGGGCGCGTACCGCAGGCTGGTGCTCCGCGAGCGGGCCCAGGCCGATGCCGCGCTGCCGGCCGTGCGGTTGATCGATCTCAATCATGAGCGCCAGCGACAACGCACCCTGTTCGAAGGCCTGTCGGTGCCGCTGCTCGACGCCATCCAGCAGCGCCTGGACCGCGGCCAGCAAAGTCTGCTGTTCCTGAACCGGCGCGGCTATGCGCCTGTGCTGGCCTGCGATAGCTGCGGCTGGCTCTCCGGATGTCCGCGCTGCTCGGCGTACCTGGTGCTGCATCGCCCCGAGCGGCGCCTGCGTTGCCACCATTGCGGGCTGGAATCGCCGGTGCCGCATCATTGCCCCGACTGCGGCAATGTGGATATTGCGCCGCTTGGGCGCGGTACCCAGCGGATCGAGGAAGCACTGGCGGCCAGATTCCCTCAGGCGCGCATTGCCCGCATCGATGCCGACTCCACGCGGCGCAAGGGCAGCGCCCAGGCGATGTTCGATGAGGTCCACGCGGGCGAGGTCGATATCCTCGTGGGTACGCAAATGGTGGCGAAGGGGCATGACTTCCAGCGCGTGACGCTGGTGGGCATCGTCCATCCGGACGCGGCGATGTTCAGCCACGATTTCCGCGCCGCCGAGCACCTGTTTGCCTCGCTGATGCAGGTATCGGGACGGGCGGGCAGGGCAGGGCTGGGTGGCGAGGTACTGATCCAGACCCGCTACCCGGACGCCCCCGCATTGCAGGCCCTGGCGCGCCATGACTATGATGGATTCGCAGCCAGCCAGTTGCGCGAACGCCGGCAGGCCGGGTTGCCCCCGTTTGCCTACCAGGTGCTGATTACCGCCGAGCATGGCCAGCTGGAGCGGGCGCTGGCGTTCCTGCAAGCGGCGCGCGAACAGGCCGATGCCTGCGCCATGGCGCCCGAGGTGCAACTACATGACCCGGTGCCGATGTCGATGGTCCGGTTGTTCAACAAGGAACGCGCCCAGATGCTGGTGGAGGCGGGATCACGTCCGGCGCTGCAACGGTTCATCAGTGAGTGGATACCCACTTTCGAAGACGTTGGCACGCGCGTAAAGGGCGTGCGGTGGCAGCTGGAAATTGATCCATTGCGGATCTGACGGCCCGCCGTGCGAACGAAATGTTGCGTCAGTGCAACCTTTCGCCAGCGGCGGAACTAAGTGGTTGCACTAGGTTGCACCTAGTAAATCTCCGAGAGTAAGATCGCGCCAACCCGCTAGTCTGGCCGGCGCGCTCGCGCGTGTGCCAGGACTTGCCACCGTCTTACCAAGATCCGCTGGAGAACTGCCCGCATGGCCACCACCACCCTTGGCGTCAAGCTTGACGATGCTTCGCGCGAACGCCTGAAACGTGTCGCCCAATCGATCGACCGCACGCCTCACTGGCTGATCAAGCAGGCGATCTTCACGTATCTGGAGCAGGTGGAGCGTGGTCATCTGCCGCATGAAGCCGGTTCAGCCGGGCTGACCGATGGTGAAGGCGCCGATGCCGGCGATGCCGCGCACGGTGACGCCATGCCCCAGCCGTTCCTTGAGTTTGCCCAGAGCATCCAGCCCCAATCGGTGCTGCGTGCCGCCATTACCTCGGCCTACCGCCGCCCCGAAACCGAATGCGTGCCGGTGCTGCTGGAGCAGGCCCGGCTGCCGCAGGCCCAGGCCGACGCCGCCATCAAGATGGCCAAGGCGCTGGCGCAGAAGCTGCGGGAGCAGAAGGTGGGCACGGGCCGCGAAGGCCTGGTGCAGGGCCTGATCCAGGAATTCTCGCTGTCGTCGCAGGAAGGCGTGGCGCTGATGTGCCTGGCCGAAGCGCTGCTGCGCATCCCCGACAAGGCCACGCGTGACGCGTTGATCCGCGACAAGATCAGCGGTGCCAACTGGCAGTCGCACCTGGGCCAGAGCCCGTCGCTGTTCGTCAACGCCGCCACCTGGGGCCTGCTGCTGACCGGCCGCCTGGTGGCCACCCATACCGAAGCCGGCCTGTCGAAGGCGCTGACGCGCATCATCGGCAAGGGCGGCGAGCCGCTGATCCGCAAGGGCGTGGACATGGCCATGCGCCTGATGGGCGAGCAGTTCGTGACCGGCGAGACGATTTCCGAGGCGCTGGCCAACGCCCGCAAGTACGAAGCCGAAGGCTTCCGCTATTCGTACGACATGCTCGGCGAAGCGGCGATGACCGAGGCCGACGCCCAGCGCTACCTGGCGTCGTACGAGCAGGCCATCCACGCCATCGGCCAGGCGTCCCGCGGCCGGGGCATCTATGAAGGCCCCGGTATCTCGATCAAGCTGTCGGCGCTGCATCCGCGCTACAGCCGCGCCCAGCACGAGCGCGTGATCAGCGAACTCTATGGCCGCCTGAAGAGCCTGACGATGCTGGCGCGCCAGTACGACATCGGCATCAATATCGACGCCGAGGAAGCGGATCGCCTGGAAATCTCGCTCGACCTGCTGGAACGCCTGTGCTTCGAACCCGAACTGGCCGGCTGGAACGGCATCGGCTTCGTGGTGCAGGGCTACCAGAAGCGTTGCCCGTTCGTGATCGACTACCTGATCGACCTGGCTCGCCGCAGCCGCCATCGCCTGATGATCCGCCTGGTCAAGGGCGCCTACTGGGACAGCGAAATCAAGCGCGGCCAGGTGGACGGCCTGGAGGGCTATCCGGTCTACACGCGCAAGGTCTATACCGATGTGTCTTACGTGGCCTGCGCGCGCAAGCTGCTGTCGGTGCCGGACGCGATCTACCCGCAATTCGCCACCCACAACGCGCATACGCTGTCGGCCATCTACCAGATCGCCGGCCAGAACTACTACCCCGGCCAGTACGAGTTCCAGTGCCTGCACGGCATGGGCGAGCCGCTGTACGACCAGGTGGTGGGCGCCAAGGCCGATGGCAAGTTTGGCCGCCCGTGCCGCATCTACGCCCCGGTGGGCACGCACGAGACGCTGCTGGCGTACCTGGTGCGCCGCCTGCTGGAAAACGGCGCGAACACGTCGTTCGTGAACCGTATCGCCGATGAATCGATTCCGCTCGACGAACTGGTGGCCGACCCGGTGGCCGTGGTCGAGCAGATGCACAAGACCGAGGGCACGCTGGGCCTGCCGCATCCGCGTATTCCGCAGCCACGCACGCTGTACGGCAAGTCGCGCGCCAATTCGGCCGGTATCGACCTGTCGAACGAGCATCGCCTGGCGTCGCTGTCGTCGGCGCTGCTGGCCGGTACCAGCGACGTGCTGCGCGCCGATCCGCTGCTGGGCGCCGAAGTCGACCGTGGCGATGCCAAGTCGGAACCGGTGCTGAACCCGGCTGACCATCGCGACGTGGTGGGCCACGTCAGCGAAGCCACGCCGGCCGAGATCGAGGCCGCACTGACGGCCGCCGTCAACGTGGCGCCGATCTGGCAGGCCACGCCGCCCGAAGTGCGCGCCGCCGCGCTGGAGCGTGCCGCCGACCTGATGGAAGCCCAGATGCAGTCGCTGATGGGCATCATCATGCGCGAGGCCGGCAAGACGTTCTCGAATGCCATCGCAGAAGTACGAGAAGCCGTGGACTTCCTGCGCTACTACGCGGTGCAGGTGCGCGAAACGTTCTCGAACGATACGCACCGCCCGCTGGGCCCCGTGGTCTGTATCAGCCCGTGGAACTTCCCGCTGGCGATCTTCACTGGCCAGGTGGCCGCCGCGCTGGCCGCCGGCAACCCGGTGCTGGCCAAGCCTGCCGAACAGACTCCGCTGATCGCCGCCGCCGCCGTGCGCCTGCTGCGCGATGCCGGCGTGCCGGCTGGCGCCGTGCAGCTGCTGCCGGGCCGTGGCGAAACGGTGGGCGCCGCGCTGGTGGGCGACGCCCGCGTGAAGGGCGTGATGTTCACCGGCTCGACCGAAGTGGCGCGCCTGCTGCAGCGTAACGTGGCGGGCCGGCTCGATGCCGCCGGCCGTCCGATCCCGCTGATCGCCGAAACCGGCGGCCAGAACGCGATGATCGTCGACTCGTCGGCCCTGGCCGAACAGGTGGTGGGCGATGTCGTGAGCTCGGCGTTCGATTCCGCCGGCCAGCGCTGTTCGGCGCTGCGCGTGCTGTGCCTGCAGGAAGATGTGGCCGACCGCATCCTGGAAATGCTCAAGGGCGCGATGGGCGAACTGACGCTGGGCAACCCGGATCGCCTGTCGACCGACGTCGGCCCGGTGATCGACGACGAAGCGCGCGGCAATATCGTGCGCCACATCGAAGCCATGCGCGGCAAGGGCCGCCGCGTGCACCAGGCCGACCCCGGCGCCGCGCAATCGACGGCCTGCCGCAACGGCACCTTCGTGCCGCCGACGCTGATCGAACTGGATTCGATCGAGGAACTGAAGCGCGAGGTGTTCGGCCCGGTGCTGCACGTGGTGCGCTACCCGCGCGCCGCGCTGGATACGATGATCGGCCAGATCAACGGCACCGGCTACGGCCTGACGCTGGGCATCCATACGCGGATCGACGAGACCATCGCGCATATCGTTGACCGCGCGCATGTGGGCAATCTCTATGTGAACCGCAATATCGTGGGTGCGGTGGTCGGCGTGCAGCCGTTTGGCGGCGAAGGCCTGTCGGGCACTGGCCCGAAGGCTGGTGGCCCGCTGTATCTGCATCGCCTACTGTCGGTGTGCCCCAGAATGCCGTGGCCAATGCCGTGCGTGCATCGGACGTCAACGGTGGCGCGGCCGCCGTGCCGGCATCGCCCGAACTGGCGGCGCTGAAGGCGTGGGCGCAATCCGCTCAACCCGAACTGGCCGCCGCGTGCGACCGCCTGGCGGCCGCGTCGGCCTCGGGCCTGTCGGTGACGCTGCCCGGCCCCACGGGCGAGCGCAATACGTACTCGCTGCTGCCGCGCGAGCGCGTGCTGTGCCTGGCCCAGCAGGAATCCGACCTGGCGCTGCAGCTGGCGGCCGTGCTGGCGGTGGGTTCCGAAGCGTTGTGGACTGACACACCGGTTGCAAAGGCCCTGTTGGCGCGCCTGCCGGCCGCAGTACAATCGCGCGTCCGCGTGGTTTCGGACTGGCAGGGTACGGACGTCGCCTTCGATGCCGTGCTGCACCACGGCGATTCCGACCAGCTGCGCACTGTCTGCGAACAGGCGGCCACGCGCCCGGGCCCGATCGTCGGCGTCCAGGGCCTGGCGCAAGGTGAACCGAATATCGCGCTGGAGCGTTTGTTGATCGAGCGTTCGCTGTCCGTCAACACGGCGGCGGCGGGCGGCAATGCAAGTCTGATGACGATCGGCTGAGGCCACGGGCCGCTGCGGATGGTCAGCAAAGCGCGTGGCGGGGGCCGGCGATCCCGACCCTGCCGCGCAACCCAGGAACGGAACGGTGCTGCCAACGCCGATCCGCAAATATGCCGACACCGGCACCATATGGCACCCTATGGGACCCAAGGAGAACTGATGAGCTCGACATTCCGCAAGACGGCCATGACCGTTGCCATGGCCGTTGCAGGCCTGACCGCCGCCTCGGCCGCTTTTGCCCAGGCACAGGAGATCAAGCTGGGCTACGCCGGCCCGCTGACCGGCGGCCAGGCACAGTACGGCAAGGACATGCAGAACGGCATCGTCCTGGCAATCGACGACATGAACGCCACCAAGCCGAAGATCGGTGGCAAGGATGTCAAGTTCGTCCTGATCTCCGAAGACGACCAGGCTGATCCGAAGACCGGTTCCGTGGTGGCCCAAAAGCTGGTGGATGCCGGCATCCAGGGCATGCTCGGCCACTTCAACTCGGGTACCAGCATCCCGGCGTCGATGGTGTACAACCGTGCCGGCATTCCGCAGATCGCCATGGCCACGGCGCCTGAATACACCAAGCAGGGCTTCAAGACCACGTTCCGCATGATGACGTCCGACACCCAACAGGGTTCGGTGATCGGCGCCTTCGTGGTGAAGAAGCTGGGTGCCAAGAACATCGCCATCGTCGACGATCGCACGGCTTATGGCCAGGGCCTGGCCGACGAGTTCGAGAAGGCCGCCAAGGCCGCCGGCGGCAAGATCGTGCGCCGCGAGTTCACGAACGACAAGGCCGTGGACTTCAAGGCCGTGCTGACCAACATCAAGCGCAGCAACCCGGACGTGATCTTCTACGGCGGCGCCGAGACCCAATCGGCCCCGATGGCCAAGCAGGTCAAGGAACTGGGCATGAAGGCACCGATCGTGTCGGGCGAAATGTCCAAGACCGACAACTTCCTGAAGCTGGCCGGCCCGGCTGCCGACGGTACGGTGGTGTCGCTGGCCGGCCTGCCGCTGGAACAGATGCCTGGCGGCGCTGCCTACGAGAAGAAGTACGAGAAGCGCTTCGGCTCGAAGGTCCAGACGTACTCGCCGTACGCCTATGACGGCGCCACCGCGATGATGACGGCCATGATCAAGGCCGGCTCGGCTGATCCGGCCCGCTACCTGCCGGTGCTGGCCGCCACGAACATGCAGGGCGTGACCACCAAGACCCTGTCCTACGACGCACGCGGCGACCTGAAGGACGGCGGCATCACCGTCTACAAGGTCGAAGGCGGCAAGTGGACCGTGCTGGAGACGGTGGGCGGCAAGTAATCGTCCAGAAACAGATCAAAGGCCCGCCAGACGACTTTCCTTCGTCGGGCAGGCCGGCAGTAGAAGCACTGACGCCACCCGGGCATGGCCCGTGGTGGCGTTTTTGTTTGCATCTGCGCCCGCGCAACTTTGGTTGCCGACTACGCCGCATATTTCAAGGAAGTCCGATTGCCGCCCTTGGGCCGAACACCTAGCCTGCCCCGGTACTTGTTGTGGAGTCCGGGGGAAGGGGAATGGCGACCTTTTATGCGGCGGTGGAAGTAGAAATGGCGGGTTACGCCAGTGCGCCGGCTCCGTTGAGAGCAGCCCGGTTCCCCGGCTTCGTACCGGTGCGTAACGATGATTTTCGCCGCTGGCAGCAAGCGAGGAACGAGGGCGGAGACTTCTATGTCTTTTCAGACATTCTCTGGTTCGATCCGCATATCAATCATGTTTCTCTGGCTTAGGCGCCACTGGTTCTGGGCCGCATTGTTATTGGGTGTTGGCGCTATCGCGTACAAGAGCCGGCAAGGCGTGCCGCTTGGCAAGGCGTGCTGGAGCCCGAATCACGAATACTTCATGGTTCGTAGACAAGCCCTGACATCAGCGTTGTACTCGGAGCCCGGCTTTGAGATCGGATGGGTGCTGATCTATGACAAACATGGCAACGTGGTCCATCGATGGGATGGAGACCTCAATCCCGCGGGTGGCCCTTTCTGGAGGGGGAATTCGGTGACCATCACTAGCCAGCCGGAAGCCTCGCTAGACCTGCCCACCGACGGCGGCGAAGGCGATCTGAACCGCAATTGCTACTAGCCCATGACGACCAGTACATCGCTGCGCCAATGGCTGCGACGGGAACGGTGGTATTTCCTTCCACTTGTGCCGTTTGTTCTCATGGCCGCTAATTTCTCCTACAGCCTCCTGTTCGGGGAGCGGTGCTGGAGCCCTAATCGCCAATACTATTTGATACAGGTGGAAAGTCTGCTGTCCTCGGCGCTGTATGCGCCCGGCACCGGATTCGGATGGATTCTGGTGTTCGACAGGAGCGGCCGCTGGCTGCATCACTGGCATGGCAATTTCCTCACCTACAACAGACCCAAGTGGAAGGACGATGCAATACTGATCGGGGATTCCACCCGGCTGCCCCTCCCTGCGGCAGCAGGACCGAATGGCGTGGGCAAGATGTGTTTTTGCCTGTATCGGGCGACCTTGCCCAACGCCTGCGAGCCGCTGTAGTCCGCCAATGTGGCCGCGCCATGGCGCGGGTACGGAATCCTGTGAAATTTTGATCGGATCGATATTCGACGGCCCTGTTGGCCGCCAACTTACCCCCGTCAACCCAAATCAGACCCCTTTCCGCCCCTGTTCTCTCCCAAGCGTGCCACGCCAATGGCGCATAATTCCGCCTTTGCTGAATTCTGATGAAGGAGCGGACCGTGCAGGATGTCCGTTACGACCACGCGATCGCGCTGGCCAATGCCGGGCGCCATGACGAGGCGCTGCAGATTGCCGACCAGCTGTGGGCGGCGCACCCCGAGGTAGTCGACTACGCCGCGCTGCGCGCGCAGATCCAGTCCGACCGTGGCGACGTGGCTGCCGCGCTGGCTGCGCTGGACGAAGCCATGGCGCGCCTGCCGGAACTGGAACTGGCGCCGATGCACCGTTGGGCCTCGCGCGGGGCGCTGGTGCATATGTATGGCACGCTGCTGATGCGCGAAGGCCGCGATGCCGAGGCGCAGCCGTGGCTGCACGAGGCGGCGCGGCGCAACGGCCTGGCCACGGGCGAGTGGGCCGCGCACTTCTACGCGGGCTTCGTGGCCTTCCGGCTCAACGACTTCGCGCTGGCTGGCCGCTACTGGCACGACCTGCTGTATCGGGCGCCGGACCTGGGTGCCGGCGACATCCTGCCGCTGGTGCAGGACTACGTGGCGCGTAGCGACGCCGCCGGGCAGCTTGGCGAACCGTTGCTGCGCATCTGCCTGGGGCGCATCGCGCTCGATTCTCCGGAACTGCTCGATCTGACGCCGGCGCAGGGCGATGCCCTTGCCGCGGCGCAGGCCGAGCGCGTGCTGGCCGAACAGGCCGATCACGCCGAAGCGCGCCGCCTGCGCGCGCCCCTGCGGCTGGGCTCCGAACCCGCCGCTGCGCTGGACGATCTCGAAACGTACCTGCGTCAGCGGCCCGATCCGCTCGCGCAGGTGCGCGCGCTGACCTGGCGGCACCAGGCGCACGTCGCGGCCGGCGCAAATGCGCCCGCGCAGCCGGCGTGGACTGGCTTTGCCGTCACGGCCGATGCCGACGATGGCGCGCTGTACTTCCACGCGGCCACGGCGCTGGGCAGTTTCCTGGACGAAGTGCCTGCCTCGCAGGCGGCGCTCAAGCCGATGCTCGAAGCCATGTGCCGCAAGGGACTAGCCTGCTTCGAGGCCTATTTCGAGACTGGCGAAGGCGATGCCGCAGGCCATGGCGGCAACGCCGACCCGCACCTGTATTCGCTGCTGTGCCGCCTGATGGCGCGCACGCTTCCGGCCGATGCCACGCATCTGGACGAGAAGGTCGCGCTGCATCGCAAGGGCATGGCTGCCAGCGATTTCATCGACCACTGGATCGACCTGCTCGACGCCTACGCGTCGGCCGGCCAGCACCAGCAGGTGGTGGACATGGCGGGCGAGGTGCTGAACCGCTATCCGGTGGAGCGCAATCCCGCGGACGTGAGCTGGGCATTCAGCCGGCTGGTGGCTGCCTGGGCCGCCATTGGCGGGCGCGAGGCGACCGAATCGGCCAGCGCCGCGCTGGCCCACATGGACGCGCGGCTCGATGCGCTACCCGTGGAGGCACGCACCGAAGGGGCCCATGCGATGGCGCACGCGCGCGCCTACTACGGCACGTTGCTGCAGACCGGCATGGCGACGATGGACGAGCACGACAAGGCCGACGCGATGGCCGAGCTTGAAGCCCTGCAGCGCCGCTCGCTGCTGATCGAGGATGCCTGGGTATCCGGCCGCTTCGGCCAGATCTGGGGCGACCTTGGCGATCACGAGCGCGCGCTGCCGCTGCTGGAGCAGGCTGTGCTGCTGGGCGACGGCGATGTGCGTACGCAAGCCCAGTCGCGTGTGCAGCGCGCCAAACTGCTGGTGGACCTGGAGCGCCATCCGGAGGCGCTGACCGATTTCCAGCTTGCCTTCGCCGCACGCGAGGACTGGGACGCACCGACCTGGCTGGCAGCGGTGCAGGCGGCACTGGGCATGGGCCAGCGCGAAACGGCGCTGGCCTGGTTCGAGCGCGCCCGCGTGCTGGGCGCCGAAAAGGGCAGTACCCGTGGCCTGTACGCCAAGGTGGAGTCGGCCTTGAAATCGACCCGGCCGAAGTGGAAGCTCTGGGGCGTCTGACCACGCAGGGTCGATAAGACCGAATGCGGTCTACCGCACGACAGACAAATCTGATTTTGAAAGACCTACAAAGGCGTGATCGGCGACGATCGCGCCTTTTGTTTTGAAAAGACGGAAATTGCGGGCGCGTTCAAAGAAGTGTCGGACAAGCGCTTACATTTTCCTACGTATCCTTCCGTTACCATGTCGCGCATGAACGGATTGAGCCAACTTTTCCCCTCGCTGCCGCTGGTGCCGGGCGGACTGTTCTGGGTAGGTCTCGCGCTGGTTGGCGCGGGCCTGGCCGGAGAGGTCTGCCGCCGCTGGCTCGGCTGTCCCCGTATCGTCGGCTATGCGGTGGTCGGACTGTTCGCCGGCATGCTCGGCCGCAGCATCGTCGACGACAACATGATCGCGCAGACCCGGGTGCTGATCGACATGGCGCTGGCCCTGGCGCTGTTCGAGCTTGGCCACCGGCTGTCCCTGTCGTGGCTGCGCGCCAACCCGTGGCTGCTGATTACCAGCGCCGCCGAAAGCCTGCTGACGTGGGGCCTGGTGTCCACCGTGCTGCAATGGCTCGGGGCGTCGCCGGGGGTAGCGATCCTGGCTGGCGGTATCGCCGTCAGCACATCGCCCACCATCGTGCTCCAGCTCAAGAACGAACTGCGGGCCGACGGGCAGGTCACCGAGCGCCTGATGGCGATGTCGGCACTCAATTCGATCTATGCCGCCGCCATCGTGCAGGTGGCGACGGGCTGGCTCCATTCCGAATACGGCAACATCGGCGCGGCGCTGTTGCATCCCCTGTACCTGCTGGTGGGCTCGTGCCTGCTGGCGTGGGTGGTGGGCAAGGTCGGGCACGCGCTCTACGCGCGGATGTCGGCCGACGACCACTACAGCTTTCTGGTGCTGGTCGGGCTGGTGCTGTTCACGCTGGCGCTGACGCGCGTGCTGAAGCTGTCGATGCCGCTGACGCTGATGCTGGCCGGGGTGGTGTTCAAGCACCAGGACCGCCAGCCGCATGTCTGGCCGACGCACTTCGGCAGCGCGGGCAGCCTGCTGATCATCGTCATGGTGGTGTCGCTGGGCCTGCCGCTGACGGCCAAGGACTGGCTTGTGGGCGGGTCGCTGGCGGTGGCGCTGGTGGTCTTCCGCCACATCGCCAAGCTGGCCGGCGTGGTGTCGCTGGGATCGTTCTCGGGGCTGAGCCTGCGCCAGTGCATGGCGCTTGGCCTCGCGCTGGCGCCCATGTCGGGGCTGGCTTATCTTTTGATGAGCGACGTCGCGCGCCTGTATCCGGGCACCGGGGCGCCGCTCGCATCGATCATCCTGTGTGCGCTCGCGATCGAGCAGTTGCTGGGGCCCATCATTGCGGCCTGGGCCCTGCGCTATGCCGGCGAGACGCGCGACCAAGGAGGGCGCTGATGTCGCTCGAACCGTTCAAGCATTCCGAAGCCCTGACGTTTGGCGTCGAACTGGAACTGCAGCTCGTCAATCGTCACGACTATGACCTGGCGCCGTTCGCGCCCGACCTGATCCGCGCGCTGAAAGGGGCGAAGCACGCGGGCGACATCAAGCCGGAAATCAGCCCGTCGATGATCGAGATGAGCACGGGCATCTGCCGCGACTATGCGCAGGCGCTCGAAGAGCTGACCGTGATGCGCGACCTGATGGTCAACGCGTCGCGCGGCTTGAACCTGGGCATCTGCGGCGGTGGCACGCATCCGTTCCAGGTGTGGTCGGAACGGACTATCTCGGACTCGCCGCGCTACCAGTACATTTCCGAACTCTACGGCTACCTGGCCAAGCAGTTCACGGTGTTCGGGCAACACGTCCACATCGGCTGCCCCAGTGCCGACGAGTCGCTGTTCCTGCTGCACGCCATCGGCCGCTATGTCCCGCACTTCATTGCGCTGGCTGCATCGTCGCCGTATGTGCAGGGCGTGGATACGGGCTTTGCCTCGGCCCGCCTGAACTCGGTGGCGGCCTTCCCGATGAGCGGCCGCGCGCCGCACGTGCTCACCTGGGACGCCTTTACCGCGTACTTCAACAAGATGCGCGCCACGGGCGTGATCGAGAGCATGAAGGACTTCTATTGGGATATCCGTCCCAAGCCGGAGTTCGGCACGATCGAGGTGCGCGTGATGGATACGCCGCTGACCGTGCAGCGCGCCTGCGATATCGCCGCCTATATCCAGGCGCTGGCGCGCTACCTGCTGCTGTCGCGGCCGTTCATGCCCCAGGAGGACGACTACCTGGTGTACACGTTCAACCGGTTCCAGGCATGCCGCTTCGGGCTGGAGGGTGAGTACGTGCATCCGAACGAACTGACGCGCATGCCGATTGCCGACCACATCCTGTCGATCTGCGACGCGCTGGAGCCGCATGCCGAAGCACTGGGTTCGCTGCAGGCGCTGGCCAATATCCGCGCCCAGGCCGCCGCGCGCGACAACGATGCGCACGCGGTACGCACCGTCAACGAAGAGGCGCACAGCCTGCGTGATACGGTACGCCGGACCTGCGAGCAGTGGGAATCCTGAGGCGCGTGCATCCTTCCCAACACGGATTTCTCCGATAGTGTCCTGCATAGCCGCCCTGGTTTGACGCAAGCCAACTGCTGAGGCCATGACGGTCTCGACAATGCCCGGACTTTCCCGTCCAGGCATCGAGATCCCATCATGTCGTCATGCGCTTCACGGCCGCTGCGCCGTACCGCCGCCCCACGCGGCCACGCTTCGCTTTCCTGGCATTTCCTCCTTCTTGTCTTGATCGTCCTCGCGGCCATGGCGCGTCCGGCGCTGGCGCGCCACGCCTGCCTGTATCCGGAGACGAACTACAACGGCACGCCGCAATGCTTCCAGCCCGACAAGGTCTACGATCTGACGCCGGACTTCGAAGTGAAGTCGGTGACGGTCACGGATAGCGCCGAGCTGATCCTGGCAACCGGGGCCAATCTGAACGGCCAGCTCGAGCGCATCGCCACCAACGTGCCCTTCCTGGGCAGCGGCAGCCTGCGGCCATTGCGCTACGGGTCGGTGCAGGTGGTGCCGCACGCCTGCTTTCACGCCGACGCCAACTATCGGGGCGGCTTCGCCTGCTTCGGTCCGGGCGAACTGGAAGGCACGCTTTCCACCACGCTTGACCGCAAGGTATCGTCGATCCGCGTGACCAGCGAACCGCTGGTGGCGTACCTGTTCACCGATACGAAGGGCCGGGGCCGGTCCTTCGTATCCGAGGACGACGTGCCGTTCCTGAGCAACTTCAACGACGTCACGCGCTCGCTGCAAGTCGTGCGTCGCGTGCTGCAGTGTTCCACGGACTGCCCTGTGGCTTATGCCGATGCCTGGAACCTGTCCGATGTCGTGGGGCGCATGCCGGGCCCCGATGGGCGACGCCCCAGGCTGGACCAGGTCCTGCTGACGCTGAAGATGACGAACGACCAGGACTTCTCCGTCAGTGCGGGGCAGGCGCTGCAGGTCGAATTCAAGCGCCGGGGCGTGCGGCTGGCAAATGCCATCACGGGACAGAACCTGATGCCATGGTTCGACCTGCACGAGCAGACCGCGCATGTGTCGATTGCCTTCGATTTCGGCGCACCGCAGGAGCTGACCGCCCAGCTGATCCAGTCCGACAAGGCTGGCAATTTCCTGAAGACGAACGGATTCGTCAACATACCGAACGGCTACGGCATCCGCTCCACGATCCTGGCGATCGACAACAACGCCGCCTGGGGTCGCGGCCAGGCGGTGCGGATCAAGGCCTTGTCGATGGCGCAGGCCGCACCCATTGCGCGCGTGCAGCGGTCGAGCAAGTGCTGGGACGGGCCGATGCTGGGCATCGCGACCTACTTCCTGGGGCGCTGCGGCGCCGACGCGGCGACCGATCCCGTCTCGGTGTATCCGGACGCCCTGCAACACACCGCCGGGGCCGCGCCCACCAGCACGTTTGCGACCCTCAAGCCGGGCGCGGGCGCCGTCATGACGCTGGCCACGTATGTCGGCGGCCAGGATCCGATGGCGCTGTACGCGGCATCGCGCACCTGCAAGACCAGTGTGGCCGCCATCGTGACCGCCCGGCACCGGCGCGGCATCGGCGACGCGGACCCGTGCGTGAACCGCGCGATGACCATCATCGCGTTGTACCTGACCCTGTTTGGCGAACATTGGAGCGAAACCGAGTTCACGCAGGTCATCGCCAATATCCTGAACCACGGATCCACGGGGTATGCGGTGTCGGTGCCGGAGGTCGAGCGGCAGCTTGTCGACGCCGTGCAGCAGGAAGCCGCCACGCCGGGCGCCGATACGCGCATGGCGACGGCCGTGGCGGCCTACCATGCCGCGAACCAGTTCTACGAAGTGTCCCGGCTTGGCACCCCCGACCTGGAAGCCGCCGCCGCGCGCGCGGAAGGGCAGGCCGGGCAACTGCCCGTGTCACAGTCCGGCCCGGCGAACCTGGCCGAGGCGCGCACGGCATCGCTCGGTCTGTACCGCCTGACGCTGGGCAACTTCCAGCCTCGTACCATCACCCCGCGCGTGCTGACGCAAGGCCGGTGGTATCAGTCGCTCGACGAGTTCAAGGTCGAATTCATCCGGGCGAAGGAGCGGGACAAGACGGCGGCGCTGGGCCAGACGCTGGCGGCCTGGCGAAACCGCTACAAGGAGCTGATGGCGAACCAGGCACTGTCGCAGGCGCAGCGCCGGCTGGCCAGCACCGGCAATAGCATGGCGTCCAATATCCAGCGCGATATCCGCTTTGGGGAAGACAATTACATCTACGTCAGGGTGAGCCTGGGCGGCACGACGGTGGCCATTTTGGCCGGGAGCATCGACGACGGGGATGGCGACGAGGAAACCATCGGCAGCGTGGAGGCCGTGGTCAGCGCCCCGGACAGCGTGGTGCCCACGAGCGGACAGAACGCCGTGCGCGGCGGCGCGAGCTTCGCGCTGCAATCCTTCCTGCGTTACGCGGAGGCGTACGGCGTCACGGAAGTGCATTCGCACGTCATCACCACGCCGTCGGCAATCATTCATGGCCGGGCGGGCTTTACGCTCATCGACGAGCGCGACGACTGGAAGCCCCCAACCTGACGGCGGGCGGGATCAGATGCCGTGCGGGACGCTGTCGCCGTCGCGGCCGGTGACCAGGCCCAGTTGCTGGTTGGCCGGCACGGCAATGTCGATCAGCTTGGGCCGGGGCAGGTTCAGGTTGCGCATCATCACGATGAACTCGTCGCGCGTCCGGCCCGCCACGCGGCTATTGCTGGCGCGTTCGTGGCCGATCGTCGATTCCGTACGGCCCTTGTAGTCGTGCGCGGGATAGACGCGGGTGTCGTCCGGCAACCGGAAAAGCTTTTGCGTCAGGCTGTCGAACAGCGTGCCGGCGTCGCCCGACTGGAAGTCGGTACGGCCACAGCCGTCGATCAGCAGCGCGTCGCCGGTGAAGATGCGCCGCGTCACGCCTTCCGGAGACGCCTCTTCCCATAGGTAACTCATGCTGCCGGCCGTATGGCCGGGCGTGTGGATCGCGCGCAGCACCTGGCCGCCAAACGTCAGGGTGTCGCCGTCGATCAGCTGTTTCAGGGCAGGCTTGATATCGCACCCGGACGGGCCGCCGTGCTGGCCCCCGTCAGTCGGGCGAGATGGCCGGCCGAGGTGATGTGGTCGGCGTGAGCGTGGGTTTCCACCACCCAGACAAGCCTGGCGCCGGTCTGCTCCAGCAAGGCCAGATCGCGGGCGTACTGGCGGTCGACCGGGTCGATCAGCACGGCTTCGCGTGTGGCCGCATCGATGAGCAGGTAGGTGAACGTGGACGACGTGTCGTCAAACATCTGATGAAAGGTCTGCATGGCCGTATTGTTATGGCAAACCGGAAGTGCTTCCATCATACGTCGCCGGTCAGCGCCAGCAACCGGATTCCGTACGCCACACCCGCTTCCGCTTCCGCCTGGACCCGTCAGCATTCGACGATATTGACGGCCAGCCCGCCGCGCGCCGTTTCCTTGTACTTGGTCTTCATGTCGGCGCCGGTTTCGCGCATGGTCTTGATGACCGAGTCCAGCGACACATAGTGCGTGCCGTCGCCGCGCAGCGCCATGCGCGCGGCATTCACGGCCTTGACCGACGCCATGGCATTGCGCTCGATGCACGGAATCTGCACCAGGCCGCCCACCGGATCGCAGGTCAGGCCGAGATTGTGCTCCATGCCGATCTCGGCCGCGTTTTCCACTTGCTCGGGCGTGCCGCCCATCACGGCCGCCAGCGCACCGGCCGCCATCGAGCAGGCCACGCCCACTTCGCCCTGGCAACCCACCTCGGCACCCGAGATCGACGCATTGAGCTTGTAGAGCAGGCCGATGGCCCCGGCGGTCAGCAGGAAGTCGACCACGCCTTGCGCGTTGGCGCCCGGGACGAAGCGGTCGTAGTAGTGCAGCACGGCGGGAATGATGCCGGCCGCGCCATTGGTCGGCGCCGTGACCACGCGGCCGCCGGCGGCGTTTTCCTCGTTGACGGCGATGGCGTACAGGTTGACCCAGTCCATCACCGACAGCGGGTCGGAAAGCGTCCGCTCTGCGCGCAACGTCAGGTGTCGGTGGAGTTCCGGCGCCCGCCGCTTGACCTTGAACGGACCGGGCAGCTCGCCGTCAGTCCGGCAGCCGCGCGCCACGCATTGCTGCATCACGTCCCAGATATGCAACAGTCCGTCGATGACCTCGTTCTCCGGTCGCCAGGTCAACTCGTTCTCGAGCATGAGCCGGGCAATCGGCTTGCCGCTGGCGTGGGCCATCTCGAGCATCGCCCGGCCGGTCCGGAACGGGTGCGGCAACTGCTTGCCCGCCGCCAGTACCTGGGTATTCGGCGCTCCGGCGGTGACGACGAAGCCGCCGCCCACCGACAGGTAGCGGGCCTCGCGCAGCGACACCCCTTCGGCATCGTACGCGTGGAACTTCATGCCGTTCGGATGCTCGGCCATCGCCTCGCGCCGGTAGAACACAATGTGCTCCCGTTCCACGAAAGGCACCGTGTGATGGCCCAGCAGTGACAGCCGCTTGCCGGCGCGCAGCGCGGCCAGCCGGCCGTCGATCGCGTCGGGGTCGACCGTGTCGGGCGATTCCCCCATCAGCCCCAGGATCACGCCCTTGTCGGTGCCGTGCCCCTTGCCCGTGGCGCCGAGCGATCCGTACAGCTCCACGCGCACGCCGGCCACGCGCGGCAGCAGGTCGTCGCGCTCCAGTCCCTGCGCGAACATCATGGCTGCCCGCATCGGGCCGACGGTATGGGAGCTCGACGGGCCGATGCCCACCTTGAACAGATCGAAGACGCTGACTGCCACGGCTGAACTCCAGATTGGTTGCCGGCGCGGGCCGCTAGGCCGGCTTGTCTTGGTCGGTACGCCCCGGATGGCGCCATAGTGCGCCGGGTCGGGCAGGATCGGAAGCGTCTGGCGAGGGCTCCTTCATCTTCACGCTGATGGAGCCGTCGGTCTCAAGAATCGCGAAATGCACGTCTTCCACGCGGGTGCAGCCGTTGCGGCGCAGCACCTTGTGCAATTCGTGCGTGCTGATGCGTTCGCGGCGCATGACTTCCTCGAACACCTCGCCCTGGTGAATCACGATCTGCGGCCGGCCGTCGACCAGCATTTCCAGCGGCCGGCTGCGCCAGGTGACGTAGCCGAGCAACGCATCGGTCGCAAACAGCGTGCCGGCCAGGATCAGCCCGGCAGTCACCGAATTGTCGCCGGCGTTCATCGCGTTCTGCACCGCGTTCGAGATGATCAGCAGCAGCACCAGGTCGAACGGCGTGAGCTGCCCGATCTGCCGCCGGCCCGAAACGCGCATCAGCACCAGAATCGCGCCATAGACAATCAGTCCGCGCAGGACGAATTCCCACCAGGGGGCGCTGAGATTCCACATGAATGAGGCCTCCGCTCAAGGAAGGCGCCGGATACCGGCGCCTCTCTCCTGAGCATAGCCCGTCGGCGGCATCCGCGTGTATCGGACGCCGCCTGACGGCCCGGCGCTCACTCGTCGGCGTACTCGCTCATCGGCACGCACGAGCAGAACAGGTTGCGGTCGCCGTACACGTTGTCGGCACGGCCAACCGGGGGCCAGTACTTCTGCGTGCGCAGCGAAGCCAGCGGGTACGCCGCTTCCTCTCGCGTGTACTTGCGGTTCCAATCGTTGCCGACCACCACGGCCGCGGTGTGCGGCGCATGCTTGAGCGGGTTGTCCTCGCGGTCGAAACTGCCGTCTTCCACGCGGGCGATCTCGCGACGGATGGCGATCATGGCGTCGATGAAGCGGTCGAGCTCGTGCAGCGATTCGCTCTCGGTCGGCTCGATCATCAGCGTGCCCGGCACCGGGAAGCTCATGGTCGGCGCGTGGAAGCCATAGTCCATCAGGCGCTTGGCCACGTCTTCGTTGGAGATGCCCGTCGACTTCTGCAGCGGACGCAGGTCCAGGATGCACTCGTGCGCCACCAGGCCGTGCTGGCCCGTGTACAGCACGGGGAAGTGGGGCGACAGGCGGCGAGCCACGTAGTTGGCGGTCAGGATGGCGTTCTCGGTGGCGGCGGTCAGGCCGGCCGAGCCCATCATGGCGATGTACATCCACGAGATCGGCAGGATGCTGGCCGAGCCGAACGGCGCGGCCGAAATGCCGCCGATACCGTTGTCGTCGCGCCGATAGCCGACGCTGTCCTGGTTCGGCAGGAAATCCGCCAGATGGGCGCCAACGGCCACCGGACCCACGCCCGGGCCGCCACCGCCGTGCGGAATGCAGAACGTCTTGTGCAGGTTCAGGTGCGACACGTCGCCGCCGAACTGCCCCGGCGCGGCCACGCCGACCATCGCGTTCATGTTGGCACCGTCGACGTAGACCTGGCCGCCATGCTTGTGCACGATGTCGCAGATCTGCTGCACGCCCTGCTCGAACACGCCATGCGTGGACGGGTACGTGATCATGATCGCAGCCAGGTTCCTGCTGTGCTGCTCGGCCTTCTTCGCCAGGTCGTCCAGGTCGACGTTGCCGTTGTCGTCGCAGGCCACCACCACCACCTTCATGCCGGCCATCTGGGCCGATGCCGGGTTGGTGCCGTGCGCCGACGACGGGATCAGGCAGATGTCGCGATGGCTTTCGCCACGGCTGGCGTGATAGGCGTGGATGATCAGCAGGCCCGCGTACTCGCCCTGCGACCCGGCGTTCGGCTGCAGGCTCACCGCGGCGTAGCCGGTGGCGGCGCACAGCATGGCCTCGAGCTGGTCGATCATCTCGCGGTAGCCCACCGTCTGGTCCAGTGGCGCGAACGGATGGATGTTGCTGAACTCGGGCCACGTTACCGGGATCATCTCGCTGGTGGCGTTGAGCTTCATCGTGCAGGAACCCAGCGGAATCATGGTGCGGTCCAGCGCCAGGTCCTTGTCGGCCAGCGAGCGCAGGTAGCGCAGCATCTCGTGTTCTGCGTGGTGCGTGTTGAATACCGGGTGCGTCAGGTAGGTGCTCTGGCGGGCGGCCGTGGCCGGGAAGCTGTCACCCACGGTTGCCTCGATCTTGTCGAAGTCGGGCACCGGCTTGCCGTGCGCGAAGATTTCCCACAGCGTGACCACGTCGTCGCGCGACGCGGTTTCGTCCAGCGAGATACCGACGCGCGTGGCGCCCGCATGGCGCAGGTTGATGCCGCGCTGCGTGGCCGTGGCGTGGAAGGCCTCGGTGTTGAAGCCGGTTTCCAGCGTCAGGGTGTCGAAGAAAGTGGCGTTGACGGGCGGCAGGCCCAGCGTCTTCAGGCCGGCGGCCAGCGTGGCAGTCAGGCGATGCACGCGCTGCGCGATGCGCTTCAGGCCCTGCGGGCCGTGGTAGACCGCGTACATCGACGCCATCACGGCCAGCAGCACCTGCGCAGTGCAGATGTTCGAGGTGGCCTTCTCGCGGCGGATATGCTGTTCGCGCGTCTGCAGGGCCAGGCGATAGGCCTTGTTGCCCTGCGCGTCGATCGTCACGCCCACCAGGCGGCCCGGCATCGACCGCTTGAACTCGTCCTTGACGGCCATGTAGCCCGCGTGCGGGCCGCCGAAACCAAGCGGCACGCCAAAGCGCTGCGAATTGCCCACGGCCACGTCGGCACCCCATTCGCCAGGCGCGGCGATCAGCGTCAGCGCCAGCAGGTCGGCGGCGGCCACCACGCGGCCACCTGCGGCGTGCACGGCCTCGGCGATGGCACGGTAGTCGGCCACGTCGCCGTTCACGCCCGGATACTGCAGCAGCACGCCGAACGCATGCGACTGCGCGGCGTCGGCGGCGGGGCCGACCTTCACCTCGATGCCCATTGGCAGCGCGCGCGTGCGTACCACTTCCAGCGTCTGCGGCAGCACGTCATCGGCCACGTAGAACGTGTTCGACGCATGCTTGTGCACGCGCTGCAGCAGCGTCATGGCCTCGGCGGCGGCCGTGCCTTCGTCCAGCATCGACGCATTGGCGATGTCCAGGCCCGTCAGGTCCGTGATCATCTGCTGGAAGTTCAGCATCGCTTCCAGGCGGCCTTGCGAGATTTCCGGCTGGTATGGCGTGTAGGCGGTGTACCAGGCAGGGTTTTCGAAGATGTTGCGCAGCACCACGCCCGGCGTGAGCGTGTTGTAGTAGCCCTGTCCGATGAAGCTCTTCAGCACGCGGTTCTTGGAGGCCAGGCCACGCAGGCGGGCCAGCGCGGCTTCCTCGGTCAGCGGGGCGGTGAACTCGCCCAGCGACATGCCGTCGCGGCGGCGGATGGCGGCGGGCACGACGGCATCGATCAGCGCGGCGCGGCTGTCGAAGCCCAGCACCTTGAGCATGTGCTGCTGTTCGGCGCTGTCGGGGCCGATGTGGCGGGCGGCGAAGGCGTCGCGCGCCTCCAGTTCGGCCAGCGTGGGCCGGTTACCTTGGGCGGCGGCATTCATGGGAAACGGGGCGTTCATGGCAAGGAATCTCGGGGAGCGGGCGGCGGTCAGGTGGTCAGCCTGACCGCCGCGCGCGGCATCAAACAGTCAGCGCGATCAGGCGCCGACGCTGGCCTTGTAGGCGTCGACGTTCATCAGGCCGTTCACGTCGTCGCCGTTGGCCGGCTTCAGCTTGAACAGCCAGGCGTCGAAGGCGTTGGCGTTGACCGACTCCGGCGATGCCGAGGCCGCGTCGTTGACGGCGATCACTTCGCCGGCCACCGGGGCGTAGATGTCGGACGCCGCCTTCACGGACTCCACCACGGCCAGGGCGTCGCCGGCGCCAACCGACTTGCCCACTTCGGGCAGTTCCAGGAAGACGATGTCGCCCAGGGCGTCCTGTGCGTGATCGGTAATGCCGATCGTCAGCGTGCCGTCGGACTCGACGCGCACCCACTCGTGCGACTCGGTGTACTTCAGGTCAGCGGGGAAGTTCATGAGGTTCTCCGGAATTCAGTTTGTTTCTTGTTTCATTCACCCAGGTCCGCAGCAGGTTGGGCTCGAGCGGACGGGTGGAAGGGCGACCGTTTGATGTGAAGCCGGGCGATGCCTCAGCTCACGAGTGCCTTGCCATTACGCACAAACGGCAGTTTAACCACAGTCGCGGTCAGTTTGCGGTCACGAATCTCCACCTGAACCTCGGCGCCGGGCGCGACGTCCTTCGGCAGGCGGGCAAAGGCGATCGACAGCTGCAGGCTCGGGCTGAACGTGCCGCTGGTGATTTCCCCGTCGCCGGCGGGCGTCACGACCTTCTGGTGCGCGCGCAGCACGCCGCCCTTGTCGCGCAGGATCAGGCCCGCGAACGTCTGTTTCTGGCCGCCGGCCATCAGGGCCTGCTTGCCGGTGAAGTCGCGCTCGCTTTGCAGGTCGACCGTCCACGCCAGGCCGGCATCGAGCGGCGACGTGTTGATATCCATGTCCTGGCCATACAGGTTCATGCCGGCTTCCAGGCGCAGCGTGTCGCGCGCGCCCAGGCCGGCCGGGCGCACACCGGCCGCGGCCAGCTTTTCCCAGATGCCGGCGACGTTCTCGGCCGGCACCACCAGCTCGAAGCCGTCTTCGCCGGTGTAGCCGGTGCGCGCGATCATCAGCTCGCCCATTTGCGGGTCGTGCACGACCAGCGCGTTGAACGGCTTGAGTGCATCGGCGGGTTGGGTGGAAGGGAAGGCCTGGTAGACCTTGGCGCGGGCGTTGGGGCCCTGGACGGCCACGATGGCCAGCTTGCCGGCGCCAGCCGGCGCGACGTCGCCACGGCGCGGCGTGATCGTCACGCCGCTGCCCGTGGCCGCATTGCGCGACTGGATCCATTCGATGTCGCCGAGCGCCGTGCTGGCGTTCACCACCAGGCGGAAGTGGTCCTCGGCAAAGAAGTAGACGATCAGGTCGTCGATGACGCCGCCCTTGTCGTCGAGCATGCAGGAATACAGCGCCTTGCCCGGCGTCTGCAGCTTGTCGACGTTGTTGGCCAGCAGGCCGCGCAGGAAGGCTCGCGTGCCGGCGCCGTGCAGGTCGACCACGCACATGTGCGAGACGTCGAACATGCCGGCATCGGCGCGCACGGCATTGTGTTCCTCGATCTGCGATCCGTAATTGACCGGCATGTCCCAGCCGCCAAAATCGACCATGCGGGCGCCGAGGGCGCGGTGGATTGCATTGAGGGGCGTGGCCTGGAGCGTCATGGATTTCCTCGGGGCGGTTCGAAAACGAAAAAAGGGTCATCCGCCGCAACGATCGGCGCACAAACGTGCGACCAATCCGCTGCGGCGGATGACCCTCTGTCCTCGATACCTGAGAGATTACGAAGCACCGGCATCGCCGCCGCTTCGTGCGCCCTTCGGTGGACATGCTCACCCTGCGTCGGAGCAGTGGCGGATGTCGCTCTCCAGAGTGCGGCATGCATCGTGTGCATGTTGCATGCCGATCCGGTCGGTCCATGGTGCCTGAGAGTTTGTGGGTAGTTCCCCTTCGGCGGCGCAGTGGCTGCGCGCTCTCCCGGCCGGATGCGCGAGAATGTACGGGACCGGTCTGCCTTTGTCAAACACGAGCCTGACGCCGGCGACCGGCCTCGCCCCGTTACTGGAAAACCCCCGGTCGCAAGCGAGACCGAACGCCAGAAGGCGCCTAGCGGCGGTCCTTCGTCACGACGTTACCGACCACGCCGCCCACGGCGGCACCGCCCAGCGTTCCCAGGGCGCTGCCGTCGGTCAGCACTGCACCACCCAGCGCACCGGCGCCCGCGCCGATGGCGGTATTGCGCTGTTTCGGGGTCATGTCCGCGCAGCCGGCAAAGCCCACCAGCGTCACGCCGATCAGGGCAACTTTCGAAAGGGTGCGAAGCGTCTTCATGATTGGCTCCTTTGTTGTCATCGAGATCATCGTTTCCGATTTGTTGATGGTCCCGAACCGGTCGCGCCACGCGCAAGAACCGGCCGGTCCTGCCCATTGAGAGGCAAGCTCCATGCCCCGGGTGCCGCCGCTTTACGATTGTTACCAGCCTGAAACGCCTCTTGTCGGACGCCGCCCGACAGCACCATTGCGGCCAGACGCCCGTGTTAACATCGACGCCTTCGGCGCGCTGCCCCGCAGGTGCGCCATAAGCCATCCCGCCTGCCTCGATCCCTTGTCTCATGACTCACGGACTCAATGCCGCCCAATCCGAAGCGGTCCGCTATCTGGACGGCCCCTGCCTTGTACTGGCGGGCGCCGGCTCGGGCAAGACGCGCGTGATCACGCAGAAGATCGCCCATCTGATCGAGGACAAGGGGTTCGAGCCGCGTCACATTGCCGCCGTCACGTTTACGAACAAGGCGGCCAAGGAAATGCAGGAGCGCATCGGCAAGCTGATGGAAGGCAAGACCACGCGCGAAGGGAAGCGCATTCCACTCAAGCAGCTGACGGTTTGTACGTTTCACTCGCTCGGGGTGCAAATCTTGCGCATGGAAGCCGAGCATGTCGGGTTGAAGCCACAATTCTCGATCATGGACTCGGACGACTGCTTCGGGCTGATCCAGGAACAACTGGGCACCACCGACAAGAAGCTGATCCGCAGCGTGCAAGGCACGATCTCGCTGTGGAAGAACGGCATGGTCGACCCCGAGACGGCGCTCGCGCAGGCCGCCGATGCCGACCAGCACCAGGCGGCTATGGTCTATCGCAACTATGTGGCCACGCTCAGCGCGTACCAGGCCGTGGATTTCGACGACCTGATCCGGCTGCCAGCCGAGCTGTTTGCCCGCGATGAGGCCGTGCGCCTGAAATGGCAGAACCGGCTGCGCTACTTCCTGGTCGACGAATACCAGGACACCAACGCGTGCCAGTACCAGTTGCTGAAGCTGCTGGCCGGCGGGTCGCACCTGCGCGGGCCGGCCTTCACGGCGGTGGGCGATGACGACCAGGCCATCTACGGCTGGCGCGGCGCCACGCTGGACAACCTGCGCCTGCTGCAGACCGATTTTCCGGACCTCAAGGTAGTCAAGCTGGAACAGAACTACCGCTCGACCGTGCGCATCCTGGAAGCGGCCAACGCGGTTATCGCCAACAACCCGAAGCTGTTCGACAAGACGCTGTGGTCCGAACACGGCATGGGCGACCCGATCGCCGTGCATCCGATGAACGACGAAGAGCACGAGGCCGAGTCGGTGGTCTTCCGCCTGTCGGCGCACAAGTTCGAAAGGCGCGCACAATTTCGTGATTACGCCATTTTGTATCGCGGCAACCATCAGGCGCGGCTGTTCGAGCAGATCCTGCGGCGCGAGCGCATTCCGTATGTACTGTCGGGCGGCCAGAGCTTCTTCGACAAGGCCGAGATCAAGGATATCTGCGCGTACCTGCGCCTGATCGCCAACCCTGACGACGACCCCGCGTTCATCCGCGCCATCACCACGCCGCGCCGGGGGTGGGCAACACCACGCTCGAAGCGCTGGGTACGTTCGCGGGGCAGGCCAAGGTGTCGCTGTTCGAGGCGGCAATGATGGGCGGTATCGAGGCCAGGCTGCAGCCGCGCCAGCTGGAGCCGCTGCGCACGTTCTGCGAATCGATGGTGCGCCTGGCCGACCGCGCGGCGAACGACCCCGCCACCGTGGTGCTGGACGACCTGATGGAGGGCATCCACTACGAGGCCTACCTGTACGACACCTTCGACGAGCGCCAGGCCCAGTCGCGCTGGACCAACACGCTGGAATTCCTGGACTGGCTCAAGCGCAAGGGCACCCGCCCCGAAGCGGAAGGCGAGGGCGAGGCCACCGGATTCGACACGGCCGATGGCTTTGGCGACGAAGGCAAGAACCTGCTCGAACTGACCCAGACCGTGGCGCTGATGAGCATGCTGGAAGGCCGCGAGGAAGATCCGGACGCCGTGCGGCTGTCGACGCTGCATGCGTCGAAGGGGCTCGAGTATCCGCACGTGTTTCTGGTGGGCGTGGAGGAGGGCATCCTGCCCTATTCCCGCGAGGACGAAGACCTGGGCGACGAAAAGATCGAGGAAGAGCGCCGCCTGATGTATGTGGGCATCACGCGGGCGCAGCGCAGCCTGCAGATCAGCTGGTGCAAGAAACGCAAGCGGGCGCGCGAGACTTATTCGGTCGAGCCGTCGCGCTTCATCGCCGAGATGAAGCTGGAGCAAGCGCCGGCGCCGCAGGACACCACCCCGGCGATGAGCCCGAAGGACCGTCTGGCCGGCCTCAAGGCGCTGCTCAACAAGCCCGCCGCGGGCTGACTTGCGGGCTGGTTTGATACAAGGCCGACAAGACTGGCGGCAACCGGCTCACTACGATTGGCGGCGCGTGGAAACGTCTCTCGGACGTGACCGCGTGACACCGCGCCCGCCCTTCGGTAGCGGTGTGGCTGGGCGCATGCGAGCCCGGCTTCTTCCCTGTTGAACGCTCCCGGATGCGGCAGCACCGGGGGCGTATTTTTCCCCCGGCCTCGTCGCGCGGAGCCAACCTGCGCAGAACACGCATCCCGGCACCGTGTGCCTCCTGCTGCACGTATCAAAATTGATACAAAGCCGGCATCGCCTGTAATCTCGTGGCTGGTACATTGGCCGCTCGGATGTCCCGCGTATCCCTCACATTTTCTCCATGGACCTGTCGCCCAACCTGCCCATTCGTCTGCTGATCGTCGATGACGATCCCCAGATCCGCTCCATGCTGGCCGAGTACCTTGCCACTTTCGGCATGGAGGCAGAGGGCGCGGAAGGCGGCGCGGCGATGCGCGCGGCCATGGGCCGGCAGGAATACGACCTGGTGATTCTGGACCTGTCGCTGCCCGGCGAGAACGGCCTGACGCTGTGCCGCGAGATCCGCGAGCAGAGCAACCTGCCCGTGATCATGCTGACCGCCCGCGCCGAGCTGGCCGACCGTGTGGTGGGTCTGGAGGTGGGCGCCGACGACTACGTGACCAAGCCGTTCGAAATGCGCGAGCTGGTGGCCCGCATCCACACCGTGCTGCGGCGCAGCCGGGGCGACGTGCGCCGCGCCACGCCGGCCACGGGCGGGCACGAGATGCGCTTCGGCTGCTGGCGCCTGAACGCCACGCTGCGCCAGCTGGTCGACGCGGAAGAGACGGTGGTGCCGCTGTCCAACGCGGAATTCCGCCTGCTGCTGACGTTCATCGAGAATCCGAACCGCGTGCTGGACCGCGAGATGCTGATCAACAACGCTCGCGGCCGCGACCTGGACGTCTTCGACCGCAGTATCGACCTGCTGGTGTCACGGCTGCGCCAGAAGCTGCGCGACGATCCGCGCGACTCGTCGCTGATCCGCACCGTGCGGGGCGAGGGCTACGTCTTCACCGGCCACGTGGAGCACTGACGGCATGGCTGCTGCAATTCCGCCGTCCGCCGGCGGCGCTTCGGCGATGCGGCCTGAACCGCGCACCGCGGAGCCGGCGCGCCGCCGCCGCTTCAATTCGATGTTCATGCGGTTGTTCTTCGTGATGACCGCCATCATGCTGGCCGTGCACGTGCTGGGCGTGACCGTGATCGAGAGCGTGTTCCCGCGCCCCGGCTCGGAGCGTTACATGGAGCGCATGCGCCGCGCCGCGTCCGATGCCGAGGCCGCGGGCCAGTTGCTGCCGGACGGCCCGCCCCCGCATCCGCTCGAAGGCGTCTTCATGCCCGATCGTCCGCCTGGCGCCCCGCCCGGCATGCGGGGCGGCGAACCGTTCGATTTCGATGGCCCGCCGCTGCGCCCCGAAGCCTTTGGCGAGCGCCGGCAGTTCGATCGTCCGCCCGGGCCACCCAAGGGGTTCCACATTCGCGGCATCTGGCCGCCGCACCTGGGCCTGATCTTCCAGCTGGCCGCCATCCTGATCGCCTCATGGGCGGGCGCCCGCCTGCTGGCGCGGCCCGTGCAGCAGCTGGCCAGCGGCGCGAACCGCCTGGCGCAGGACGTGCACGCGCCGCCGCTGGACGAGGACACGGGTCCCGCCGAGGCGCGCGATGCCACGCACGCGCTGAACCTGATGCAGCAGCGCATCCGCACGCAGCTGGCGCAGCAGTCGCGCTTCCTGGCGGCGGTGTCGCATGACCTGCGCACGCCGCTGACGCGCATGAGCCTGCGCATCGAACGGATCGAGGACAACGACGTACGCTATCGCCTGCGCCAGGACCTGGCCGAGATGAACGGGCTGATCGACGCCACGCTCTATTACCTGCGCGAGCGCGACGACGGCGCCGGGCCGCGCCAGCGCGTGGACGTGCTGGCCCTGCTGCAGGCCGTGGTCGACGATGCCCAGGAAACCGGGCAGGACGTGCGGCTGTCCGGCGAGGCGGCGCCGCTGCTGGCCTATCCAACCGAACTGCGGCGCGCCGTGGTCAACCTGGTGGAGAACGCGCACCGCTATGGCGGCGCCGCGCACATCATCCTGGCCGACAGCCCGGAGCGCGTGTCGATCGATGTATGCGACAACGGCCCGGGCATCCCGCCCGCCGAGCTGCAGCGCGTGCTGGAACCGTTCTATCGCGTGGAGTCGTCGCGCAGCCGCGCCACGGGGGGCGTGGGCATGGGCCTGTCGATTACCGCCGATATCGTGGCGCGCCACGGCGGCGAACTGAAGCTGACCAACCGCGTGGAAGGCGGCCTGCGCGTCAGCATCACGCTGCCGCGCGCCTGACGGCCGTCTACCGGGGCGCGCTCAGGCGCGCTGCGGCATGCCGCTCTTGCCGATCGGCGCGAGCTGCACGTACTGCGAGCCACGCAGGCCACGCGTGAAGTCCAGCGTGAAATCGCCCACGTCGACGCGGGCCTGCAGCGCGCGCCGCAATTCCGCCGTGCCCGATCCCTTCATGCCCGCGGCCGAACGCACCAGCCAGGCCGCGCCGATGTAGCCGGCCAGGGTGGCCGGCGACGGCGGCTCGTCCAGATACTGCTTCATGCGGGCCACGTGTTCCTTCACCACGCGCAGCGTGGATTCCTGCGGCCCCGGGGCAATCTGCGTCACGACCATGCCGCCCGCGTAGTTCGCGCCCAGGATCTCGCGCGCCGACGACGGGCTGACCGCCGACAGTCCCACCAGGAAGCCATACCAGTTCTGCGCCGCCAGCGCGCGGCCCAGGCTGCCGTAGGCCAGCGTGTCGCCCGCCACGATCACCGCGCCGGGCCGTGCGGCGGCAATGCGCCGGGCGCTGTCGTCAAGGTTGCCGCCCAGCGACACGGCCCGCGTGGAGATGTCCTTTTCCAGCCGGGCCAGCCAGGGCGTACCCACCCCCAGCGTGCCCGCCGCGAAATCGGGCGATACGGCCAGCGCGATGCCGGCCAGCCCGTAGCTGCGCAGCTGGTGCACGGCGGCGTCCAGTTCGGCCTGGTAGTCGACGCGCGTGAACCACACGTTATCGGCCGTCAGGGCCAGACCCGAAAGCGGCGCCACGATCTGCACGCCGCGCCGGGTCAGGTCGGCGGCGCTTGCCAGCGTGGGCAGCAGGCTGTCGCCGGGCCCGAACAGAACTTCCGCGCGTTCGTTGTCGACCAGCGCCACGGCCTGTGCGGCGGCGGCGCGCGGGTTCGACGCATCGGCATCGCGCACCACGTGGACGATGCGCAGGCCGCCGTTACTGGCCGGCGACGCGTTGAAGGCATCGAACATCACCTTGGCGCCGGCCAGATAGTCGCGCGCCTGGTCGGCCTGCGGCCCCACACGGTCCACCAGATGGCCCACCACCAGCTGGCGGCGCAGCACCTGGCCGGCCGGCTGCGCGAAAGCGGGCAGCACGGCGGCGGAAGTCAGGGCGCCTAGCATCTGCAAGGCGCGGCGGCGGCCCGTGGACGGCGGACACGCGAGAGTCGACTGCGGCAGGGCTGGGCGCATGGCAGTGGATATTCGGATGGATCGGGATGTGCTGCGGAAAGCGATTCAGGCGGGACTTCGAGAGCCGGGCCCGAGACTATCGGCCGTTCGTGACGCTTCCGTGACTTTCACCAGACTTGAGGCCCCCCGTTCGCGGGGCTGGCAGGTGTAAGGCTGTCGTGATCTTGATACGCATCAAGGTTGCCGCATCGGGCGAGGCATAGGATCGATCGTCATTCCGCCAACAAATCGAGTCCCCGCATGTCCGCCCCCATTCCAGACGCCGCCGGCACGGCCTTCGACCGCCGCGCGCTTGCCGATTTCCGCAGCCTGGCCGGCCGTATCGACGGCAACGGCCCCCGCTATACCTCCTACCCGACGGCCGACCGCTTCCACAATGCAGTCGGCGACGCCGGCTACCAGACCGCACTGCAAGCCTGCCGCGCGGACTCGCCAGCGCCACTGTCGCTATATCTCCATATCCCATTCTGCGAAAACATCTGCTACTACTGCGGCTGCAACAAGATCATCACAAAGGATCACAGCCGCAGCGCGCAGTATGTCGATTACCTGTCGCGCGAGATGGCCATGGTCGCCGGGCGCCTGGGCGAACGGCGCGCGGTGATGCAGTCGCACTGGGGCGGCGGCACGCCGACCTTTCTCGATCCCGATGAAATGCGCCGGGTCATGGCGGCGCTGCACGAGCATTTCGTGCTGCTGCCCGAGGGCGAACATTCGATCGAGATCGATCCGCGCCGCGTCACCGGCGAGCGGATGGACCTGTTGGCCGAGCTGGGCTTCAACCGGATCAGCCTGGGTGTGCAGGATTTCGACCCCGAGGTGCAGGAAGCCGTCCACCGGATGCAGTCCTATGAGGAAACGCGTGCCGTGGTTCTGGCCGCCCGGCGCCTGGGATTCCAGTCGGTCAGTGTGGACCTGATCTACGGCTTGCCGCACCAGACCACCGCGCGTTTCGGCAAGACCATCGACCAGGTGCTGGAACTGCGGCCGAACCGGCTGTCGGTCTACAGCTACGCCCACCTGCCGCACGTATTCAAGCCGCAACGCCGTATCGACGCCGCGACACTGCCGCCCGCCGCCGAGAAGCTCGACATCCTGGTGTCGACGATCGAGCGCCTGACCGCAGCCGGCTACGTCTACATCGGCATGGATCACTTTGCGCTGCCCGACGACGATCTGGCCATCGCCCAGCGCGAGGGCCGGCTACAACGCAATTTCCAGGGCTATGCCACGCACGCCGGCTACGACCAGATCGGGCTGGGCGTGTCCGCGATTGGCGCGGTGGCGGGTCACTACGTACAGAACGCCCGCACCACGGACGACTATTACGAAGCGATCGATGCAGGGCGGCTGCCGGTCGTGCGCGGCTTCGAGATGACTGCCGACGATCATCTGCGCAAGGCCGTCATTGGCGCGCTGATGTGCAACGGCACCCTGGATATTGCCGAGGTGGAACGGACGTACGGCATCGACTTCGCCGCCACCTTCGGCGCCGAGCTGGCCGACCTGGACAAGCTGGCGGTCGACAACCTGGTACGCCGGACGGCGGCCCGCATCGACATCACCGAACTGGGTCGCCTTCTGGTACGCCGCGTGGCGATGGTCTTCGACCGCTACCTGCGCGACGACGCTGCGCGCCCGCAACCGGCCCCGGGCGCCGCCAACAATGCCACGGTGATACCGCTGGTGCGCTATTCGCGCGTGGTCTAGCGCGAGCAGCCTCGCCGGAAGCTGGCCCGAGCCTGGCCAGCAGCTGGCCAAAAACGAAAAAGCCCACGAATCGTTCGCGGGCTTTTTGCCTGGTGCAGGCCCGGTTGCCCGGACCTGTCGGAGTTGGCGGTTACTTTGCCGCGTTGGCCATGTAGTCCGACGCCGCGATCACGTCCGCATCCGGACCCGCGTAGCCGCCCTTGGGCGGCATCACACCCTTGCCCTTGAGCGCGTAGTTGTGCACCACGTCCATGCCTTCCTTGAGGCGCGGAGCCCAGGCAGCCTTGTCGCCAAACTTCGGCGCACCGGCCACACCGGCGGCGTGGCAAGCGGCGCAGACCTGTTCGTAGACCTTCTTGCCGACGTCGGCCGAAGCCGCCGCGGGTGCAGCGGCCGGGGCGGCGGCTGCAGGTGCGGGCGCTGCCGCTGCCGCTGCCGCTGCGGCAGGAGCGGGGGCCGCAGCAGCCGGGGCTGCCGGAGCCTCGGGCGCCGAAGCCGCCGCCTGGGCGGGGGCACCCTGTGCCGGGGCTGCCGGCTCGGGGAACTTGGCGCCGCCAGCATCGGCCATGTAGACCACGGCGCGAGCCAGTTCATAGTCGCTCAGGTCGTCGGGCGAGGTGCCGGCACGGGCAGGCATCGCACCCTTGCCGTTCAGCACCGACTTCAGCAGGCCGTCGAAGCCCTGGCCGATACGCGCCGTCCAGTCGCCGGCCGTGCCGTATTTCGGCGCACCGGCCGCGCCGGTGGCGTGGCAAGCCGCGCAGACTTCCTTGTAGACCTGCTCGCCCGTCTTGAAGACGCGCGGCGCATTGGGATCCTTGATTTCCAGCGATGCCACGGGCGCGATGCGGGTGTTCACCGCCTCGATGCTCTGGCTGGAGCCGGCGCCCTCGCGGGTGCCATGTCCAACAAAATTGACCAGCAGGATGATGACGATAATCGGCACCAGAAAGGCGGCGATCACAACAGCGATAAGCTGCTTAGGGGTCTTGATTGGCGACTCGTGGTGGTCGTTTTGATGGACGTCACTCATACAGAACTCTCGATTTTGCGGGAAACCTATTGCACAGCACGTGGGGGCGGCTTGCTTGTCTGGCCCTGTCTTCGGGGTGAATCTGTCGGTCTTCGCGTCCGGGGCCGTCTCCTGCCCCGCTACGTCTCTGGTACGACGCAAATAGCTGCCGATTATAGACCCAAGACCCGGCCCACGGGGCCAAAAGCGACGGCTCAGAGACCTGTGAAAACCCGGGTTTGACGCGCCCCGGCGCATCCCGCATGGACGGGCACGGACAAGTCGGGTATCCTATGCGACTTTCCGACGACGGAACTCGCCGTTGTCAACGCACCTCACATCGCGCCCGTAGCTCAATGGATAGAGTACTGCCCTCCGAAGGCAGGGGTTGCTGGTTCGATCCCAGCCGGGCGCGCCAAGAATTTCCGGATCTTTCCGTTTTTCACCGTCCCATCCGTCGCTGATAGCTTTGCGTAATCCGGTTGACCAGACCTGGATCGCGGGAATCGGCCGCCTGGAATTCCACGCGCACGCTGCCGTCCGCCTGCTGGCGGATCATGGCCGCCACCCGGGTGCTGCCGTAGTAGCCGGTGATATTGCCGGTTGTCGGCTCCTGGGTCTGAACCGCCACCCCTTGGTCGCGCATCGCATCGGCCGCCGCGTAAAACGAGCGGTCGTAGCTGGTGGGCCCCGGCGCGGAGGGCGGATACCCGTAATAGCAGCCCGCCAGCAGCAGGGTCGTCCAGAGGGCGAGGATCAATGGCAGGCGTTTCATGGCATCCCCATTATTTTGTCGGCGCCGGACTTCTGTTCTAGCACCGGCCGTGGGGCGCCCGATATTGGGCGGAAGGCCCGGATGATGGCGGCGCGTGTCCCGCTCAAGGGATTGTCCACACGCTGCAGCAGGTTGTTTGCGTGAAGGGCCAGATCGTCCTATTCGATGCGCCGACTGACATACCCCGTTAGCGAACTGGACAGCACTGCCGGCGCCAGCAAGGTCTGCAACCGCACCTGCTGCGCGTCATCGAGGAAGTGCCACAGCAACGGCGTCATCAGATGCCAGCTGTACACGACGATACCGCCCGCCAGGGACGCGCACAGGATCCAGAACATGCCGATCATCGCGCAGTTGACCTGGTCGCGGAAGGATTGGTGGCGTGCCTGCTCACGAAGTCTGCCTGCCAGCTCGATATCGCGGATGGCGGTGCGCACCTCTTCTTCAGAAGCGTCTGAGTGAATATCCGGCGTCCCCGCGCCGCCGAAGGACAATGCGGCATGCCAGGCAGTGCGATCTCGATGGATTCTTGTTCCTTCGGACATGGCCGATCCTCACAATGCATGATGCGCGCCCTTGCGGAGAATCTCCCTATAGAAATTCGCAAGTAGATCATTGGAGATCGGACCATTCTCGTCGTCCCTGTCCCGGGTAGTGCGCCAGGGGTTCCCGGGTGATGCATGGCGCTGGATAACGACAGGCCGTCGACGCAGCCATACAGGTCCGCGACCATATCCATGATCTCGCGCTCTTGCGCGTCGAAAGCCACAGTAGGGGCGCCCGGTACGGCGTCGATGAACCGGCCGCGAAAATGCCGCACTGCGTAGTACACGCTCGGGACCATCGGCCCCAATGGCCACGCCTGAATCTCTTCGTCGTAAAGCGGCCGCATATACCTTGCCAGCATGTGGCCATGCGCTACGTACGTCAGCTTGGTCAGTTGCAAAAGCGTCAGCCCCGCCCCGGCCTCTTGCCGACGCCTGAGCATGTACTGCGCGACGGCCAGCGCCTTGCCGTCGTGAGTGTCGTCGTACTTTCTCCAGTTCTTCCGCTTCCAGAATTTCCACATGGCGACCCCTGCATCGTTCTTCGCATTTGACTGTGCTTTGGCACGAGGAAGACCTTAGCGCGTCACAGCAGACGGGGCCAAGTAAACTTGTGTGTCAGTGCACGCCCGTGTCTCGTCTGCGCCGCCTCAAGAGTGCAACAGATTATGCAAATCGCCGGACTGCAAGCCCCCACACCATTGCCGAAAGCGTTGCCGTGAAGCCGTTCGCGGGCGCCTGGCGCGTGCCTTGCATAAGTAACCCTTCCCAAGAAGATCATCGATACACAAGGGGAGGATGCACCATGCCCACGCTTGCCGCCGACCACATCGACATGCTGCGCAAGGCCGTGCGCGGCAAGGTCCTGCTGCCGCACGACGCCGGTTACGACGTCGCACGCACCGTCTGGAATGCCACCGTCGACCGGCGGCCTGCGGTCATCGTCCAGTGCACGGGCACGGCCGACGTCATGCAGGCCGTGAACTTCGCGCGCGATCGTGGTCTGACCGTCGCCGTACGCGGCGGCGGACACAACATTGCCGGCAGCGCCATCTGCAATGACGGGCTGGTGGTCGATCTGTCGGGCTTGCGCAGCGTCCATGTCGATCCACACGACAACGTGGCGTGGGTGATCCCCGGTGCCACGCTCGGTGATTTCGACCACGAGGCCCAGGCGTTGGGGCTGGCTACGCCGCTCGGCATCAATTCCACGACCGGCGTGGCCGGGCTGACGCTGGGCGGCGGCTTCGGATGGCTGACGCGCCAGTACGGCATGACCGTCGATAACCTGCTGGGCTGCGAGGTGGTGACGGCCGACGGTCAGCGCCGCTGGGCCGACGCCAACCACGAGCCGGAACTGTTCTGGGCCCTGCGCGGCGGCGGCGGCAACTTCGGCGTGGTCACGCTGTTCGAGTTCAAGCTGCATGCCGTGGGGCCGATGGTGACGGCCGGATTGATCGTCTTCCCGGCCGCGGAAGCGCAGTCGGTGCTCCGCCAGTACCGTGCTTTTACAGAATCGGCGATGCCCGACGACATGAACGTGTGGGTCGTCCTGCGAAAGGCGCCCCCGCTGCCCTTCCTGCCGTCGTCGGCACATGGCGCGAACGTGGTGGTGCTGGCGGTCTTCCACAACGGCGACCCCGGCACGGCCGACAAGGCGATCGATCCCCTGCGTGGCTTCGGGCAGGCCGTCGGCGAGCATGTCGGGCCGGTGCCCTACACGGCGTGGCAGCAGGCGTTCGATCCGCTGCTGACACCGGGCGCGCGCAACTACTGGAAGTCGCACAATTTCACGCGGCTGGACGACGCGGCCATCGACCTGATGACCGACTACGCCGCGCGCGGGCCGTCAGCCCATGCCGAGATCTTCATCGGCCAGGTGGGCGGCGTGGCCAACCGCGTGGCGCCCGACGCCACGGCCTACCATCATCGCGACGCCCGCTACGTGATGAACGTCCATTCGCGCTGGGACCGTGCCGACGAGGACACGGCCTGCATCGCCTGGGCGCGCGATTTCTTCGACGCCAGCGCGCCCTATGCCACGGGCGGCGTCTATGTGAACTTCATGACTGACGACGAAACGGCGCGCGTCAACGCGGCCTACGGCCATAACTTCGACCGGCTGGCCAGGGCCAAGCGGACGTACGATCCGCAAAACCTGTTCTGCACGAACCAGAACATCAAGCCGGCGCCGTGATGCAGATTGGCGCACACCGCCTGGCCATGCGTTGCTATGATGCCCCGCATGGCCGACGACCTGTTCATCCCTCACCACGAATACGAGATCACCGCGATCCGCGCGCAGGGCGCGGGCGGGCAGAACATCAACAAGGTGTCCAATGCGGTACACCTGCGCTATGACGTGCGCACGTCGTCGCTGGCCGCCGATCACAAGGACCGCCTGCTGGCGTTGCACGATCACCGGATCACGCGCGACGGGGTGGTCGTCATCAAGGCGCAGCAGCACCGCAGCCTGGAGATGAACCGCGAGGAAGCGATCCGGCGCCTGCACGAACTGGTGCGCAGCGTGGCCGCGCCGCCCCGCATCCGCCGCGCGACGCGGCCCACCCGGGCGTCGAAGGTGCGCCGGGTGGACGCCAAGGTCCAGCGCGGCCAGGTCAAGGCATTGCGGGGGCGGGTGGTCGATTAGGGCCCGGTCCCCACTCAGGCAGGGCAGTAGCCGGAACCGGCTTCCCACCGAACAAACATTTCAAACGCCCGATGGTCAGGCGCGACAATGGCTGGATTGACAGGCATGCTCTGGCCTCAGACTCGCCACCCGTTTCCGCTCCAGCAAGGGACGCCCCCATCCATGTCATCCGTCACCCCCGCCGCCGCACTTGAACCGATTCCGCGCGACCCGGGCTGGCCCATCGTCGGCAACCTGTTCCAGATCACCCCGGGCGAGGTCGGGCAGCATCTGCTGGCGCGCAGCCGCCACCACGACGGCATCTTCGAACTCGACTTTGCCGGCCGCCGTGTGCCGTTCGTGTCGTCGGTGGCACTGGCGGCCGAAGTGTGCGATCCGGCGCGCTTCCGCAAGATCATCGGGCCGCCGCTGTCGTATCTGCGCGACATGGCCGGCGACGGGCTGTTCACCGCCCATAGCGACGAACCGAACTGGGGCTGCGCGCACCGCATTCTGATGCCGGCTTTCAGCCAGCGCGCGATGAAGGGCTACTTCGACGTGATGTTGCGCGTGGCCAACCGGCTGGTCGACAAGTGGGACCACAAGGGCCCGGATGCCGATATCGCCGTGGCCGACGACATGACGCGGCTGACGCTCGACACCATCGCGCTGTCGGGCTTTGGCTACGACTTCGAATCGTTTGCCAGCGAACAGCTCGACCCGTTCATCGTGGCGATGGTCGGCGCGCTGGAAGAGGCCATGCGCAAGCTTACGCGGCTGCCGATCCAGGATCGCTTCATGGGCCGCGCGCACCGCAAGTTCGCCGACGACGTGACCTACATGCGCAACCTGGTGGACGACGTGATCCGCCAGCGCCGGGCCGCGCCCCGGCCGGGCATGGACCTGCTGAACCTGATGCTGGAGGCGCGCGATCCTGAAACCGACCGCCAGCTCGACGACGCCAACATCCGCAACCAGGTCATCACCTTCCTCATTGCCGGCCACGAGACCACCAGCGGCCTGCTCACCTTCACGCTGTACGAATTGCTGCGCAACCCGGGCGTGCTGGCCCAGGCCTATGCCGAGGTCGATGCCGTGCTGCCCGGCGACGCACCGCCCGTCTATGCCGACCTGGCGCGCCTGCCCGTGCTCGACCGCGTTTTGAAGGAAACGCTACGCCTGTGGCCCACTGCGCCGGCGTTTGCCGTGGCGCCGTTCGAGGATGTGGTGATCGGTGGCCGCTACCGATTGCGTCAGAACCGTCGCATTTCGGTGGTGCTGACAGCGCTGCATCGGGACCCGAAGGTGTGGGAACACCCGGAGCGCTTCGATATCGACCGCTTCCTGCCCGAGAACGAGGCCAGGCTGCCGACGCACGCGTACATGCCGTTCGGCCACGGCGAGCGTGCCTGCATCGGCCGCCAGTTCGCGCTGACCGAGGCCAAGCTGGCCCTGGCGCTGATGCTGCGCAACTTCGCCTTCCACGATCCGTACGACTACCAGTTCCGGCTCAAGGAAACGCTGACCATCAAGCCCGACAACTTCGTGCTGCGCGCGCGGCGCCGGCGTCCGCATGAACGGATCGCGGCGCAAGCCGTTGTCGAGACGGCAACCGATACCGCGCAGGCCGAGGTGCGCGGCAACGGCCAGGCCATGACCGTACTGTGCGCGTCGAGCCTGGGCACTGCCCGCGAGCTGGCCGAGCAGATCCATGGCGGTGCCGTGGCGGCGGGGTTCGACGCCACGCTGGCCGATCTGGACGACGTGGTGGATGCGCTGCCGACAACCGGCCTGCTGGTCGTGGTGGCGGCCACCTACAACGGCCGCGCGCCGGACTCCGGCCGCCGCTTCGAAGCGATGCTCGATGCTGGCGGCGCCGACGGCTACCGTGCCGAAGGGCTGCGGCTGGCGCTGCTTGGTTGCGGAAACTCGCAGTGGGCCACATACCAGGCCTTCCCGCGCCGGGTGTTCGATTTTTTCACCGGCGCCGGGGCGGTGCCGCTGCTGGCACGCGGCGAGGCCGACGGCAATGCCGATTTCGACCAGGCGGCGGAGCGCTGGCTGGCGCAGCTGTGGCAGGCGGTGCAGGCCGACGGCGCCAGCGCGGGCGGCATCGGCGTGGACGTGCAATTGCGCAGCGTCGATGCCATGCGCGCCGACACGCTGCCGGCCGGCACGCAGTCTTTCACGGTGCTGGCCAATACCGAGCTGGTCGGCGACCCCACCGGGCTATGGGATTTCGCGATCGAGGCGCCGCGCACCTCCACGCGCGAGATCCGGCTGCAACTGCCGCCGGGCACGACCTACCAGACCGGCGACCACGTCGCAGTCTGGCCACAAAACGATGCGGCGCAGGTGCTGGCGCTCTGCGAGCGGCTCGATCTCGACCCCGAGGGCATGGTTACGCTGTCGGCCCCGCACGGTGCCGGGCGAGGGCTGCCGATCGGCGAAGCGCTGCCGCTGCGCCAGCTGCTGACGCATTTCGTCGAACTGCAGGATGTGGTGTCGCGCCAGACGCTGCGTGCGCTGGCTCAGACCACGGCCTGCCCGCACACGCGGCAGTCGCTGGAGCAACTGGCCGCCGACGATGCCGGTGCCGATGCCGATACCGGCTACGCCGCCCAGGTGGCGGCACGGCGCCTGAACGTGCTCGATGTCCTGGTGCGCTTCCCGGCCATCACGCTGACGCTCCAGCAGCTGCTGGCCTGCACGGTGCCGATGCGGCCGCGCTTCTATTCCATCGCGTCGTCGCCGCTGGTGTCGCCCGATGTGGCCACCCTGCTGGTGGGCACGGTGTGGGCACCGGCGCTGTCGGGCCGGGGCCAGTTCCGTGGCGTGGCGTCGACGTGGCTGCAGGCGCTGGCGCCCGGCGCGCGCGTATCGGCATCGATCCGCACGCCGAATCCGCCGTTTGCCCCGCCTGCCGATCCTGCCGTGCCGATGCTGCTGATCGGCCCGGGTACCGGCATCGCGCCGTTTCGGGGCTTCCTCGAAGAACGCGCAGCCCAGCTAGCCGCCGGCGGGTCCGTTACGCCGGTGCAGCTGTACTTCGGCTGCCGCCATCCCCAGCATGACTGGCTGTTCTACGACGAGATCGCGCGCTGGGCGGACACAGGGGTTGCCGAGGTCCACACCGCGTATTCGGTGCTGCCGGGCGCGGCGCGCTACGTGCAGGATTTGCTCTGGCAACGGCGCGCGCAGGTCTGGGAACGACTGCAGGCCGGGGCGATGGTCTACGTCTGCGGCGACGGCCGCCGTATGGCGCCGGCCGTGCGGCAGGTGCTGATCGACATCGGCGCGGAGCAGGGCGGCATGACGCCCGAGGCGGCGTCGGACTGGTTCGCGGGACTGGTGGCACAGGGCCGTTATCGCCAGGACGTGTTCAACTAACAACCGGCTTGCAGCCGAACTTGGCAGGATTCCGCTGAACATTGTCAGTCGGCCGCCCGACCGGGTCCGTACGCTGGAAACCACCCCCTTTCCAGATTCCGGAGACTCCGATGGCTTCCCCCGCAATGCGGCAAGCGCGTGTGCTGGCGCTGTGCCAGGCCCTGTTCACGTCCGACATATCCGTCGACCTGACGCTGACAGGGCTGGTCGGCTATACGCTGGCGCCGACCAAGGCGCTGGCCACGCTGCCATTCGCGCTGATCACCGTGGCGGGCGCGGCCACGGCCATGGGCGTGCCGTTCGTGATCGAGCGCTTCGGACGCCGCTTCGCCTTCTGCCTGGGCGGCGTGGCCTGCATGCTGGGCGGATGGGTGTCGGTGGCGGCGATCTGGCGTCACGATTTCTGGCTGTTCTGCGGCGGCACGGCGCTGGTCGGCGTGTTCCAGTCGTTCGCCCGCTTCTACCGGCTGGCCGCCGCCGACGCCGCGCCCGTGCCGGAAAAGCCGCGTGCGATCTCGGTGGTGCTGACCGGCGGCGTGGTGGCCGCCGTGTGCGGCCCGGCCATCGCCGCATGGAGTGCCGACATGATGCTGCCGACACCGTTTGCCGGCTCGTATGCGGTGGTGGCGGTCTTCGGCGCGCTGACCGTGATGCTGCTGATGGTGGCGTACCGCGAATCCCCGGCTGCGCTGGCCGCCGCCGCGGCTGACACCCGGCCCGCACGGCCGCTGGGCGAGATCGTCCGCCAGCCGGTGTTCCTGGCATCGTTCGCCAACAATGGCATCGGCAACGCCGTGATGATGTTCGTGATGACCGCCACGCCGATCGCCGCCATCGCCTGCCATCACACCATTGCACAGGGTGCGCAGATCATCGAATGGCACCTGGTGGGCATGTACGCGCCGTCGTTCTTCTCGGGCTGGCTGCTGCAACGGTTTGGCAACCCGGTGATGCTGGTGGCCGGCATTGCGCTGTCGGCGCTGGCCGCCGTGGTGGCGCTGTGCTCGACGTCGCTGGTGGCGTTCTACGTGGCGCTGCTGTGCCTGGGGATGGGCTGGAACTTCATGTCGGTGGGCGGCACGACGCTGCTGGCCGGCAGCTATCGGCCCAGCGAACGGGCCAGGACGCAATCGGCCAGCGAGTTTTCCTCGGCGGTGCTGACGTCGCTGGCCACGCTGGCCGCGGGTCAGGTGCTGACGGTCTGGGGCTGGCAGGGTGTGAACCTGGCGGTACTGCCGGCGCTGGCTGTCGCGCTGGCCGTGACGCTGGCATGGCAGCGCCGGGAGCGCGCGGCGGCGATGGCTGCGGCAGTATGATCGGGGCAGGTTGAACGGCTGACCCTTCAAACGCCATCGGTTTGCTCCCCTCTCCCGCTCGCGGGAGAGGGGCAGGGAGCGCATCCATCACCCACCACGAAAGATGTCACCCATGCACCTCGTACCCGACCCACCGCGCGTCGTGGTGATCGTCGCGCCCGACCCCTCGCAGGAGCTCGATGTCACCGGCCCAACGGCGGTCTTCAGCACGGCCAACAAGCTGTGTGGCCGCGACCAGCCGCCCTACGAGGTCCATGTCGCCAGCGTCAGCGATGACGCCATCGTGCATACCGAATGCGGCCTGCGGCTGCTGGCGGAAGCGCCGTACCACCAGATCGCCGGACGAATCGGCAGGCCCGTCGATACGGTGCTGGTGGCGGGCGGCGCGGGCGCCCGCATCGCGGCGGACGACGCCTGGCTCGTGGGCTGGCTACGTGACCAGGCGGCCACGGTGCGCCGCATGGGCGCCGTATGCACCGGCGCGTTCCCGCTGTGCCGCACCGGCCTGCTCGACGGCCAGCGCGTGACCACGCATTGGCGCCATGCCGAGCGGCTGGCGCAGCGCCATCCCGAGCTCACCGTGGATGCCGATCCGATCTGGATTCGCGCCGGACGCTTCTACACGTCCGCTGGCGTCACGGCAGGCATGGACCTGTCGCTGGCGCTGGTCGAGGAAGACCTTGGCCACGCGGTGTCGCTGGAAGTGGCCCGCGAGCTGGTGATGTTCCTGCGGCGGCCGGGCAGCCAGGCGCAGTTCTCCACCATGCTGCGCGCACAGGCAGCGCAAAGCCCCGAGCTACGTGCGCTGCAGACGTGGATCGCCGACAACCTCGGCCGCGACCTGTCCGTCGGCGTGCTGGCCGAGCAAGCGGCCATGAGCCCGCGCAACTTCGCGCGCGTGTTTGCCAGGCAGGTAGGAGAAACGCCAGCGCGCTACGTGGAGCGGCTGCGCGTAGAAGCCGTGCGGCGGCTGCTGGAAGGCAGCGACCGCCGGCTGGAGGCGATTGCGCATGCCACCGGCTTCGGCAATGCCGATGTCATGCGGCAGGCGTTCCTGCGCCACGTGCAGACCACGCCGGAACGCTATCGGGCCGCGTTCCGTGCCGATGTGGCGGAGCCGCCGGGAGAAGACGGGCTGGCGGCGTAGTCGGACCACGCCACCAGCCGAACCCGCATCAGCGGCGATCAGCGCGCGTTCTGCAGCGCGGCGATGCGCGATTCGATTGGCGGGTGGCTCGAAAACAGCGCCATCCACGACTTGCCGCCCGAAATGCCCATGGCCTGCATGTTCTGCGGCAGGCCGTCGGCGTCCAGGCCGCCCAGGCGGCGCAGTGCGCCGACCATCGGCACCGGCGTGCCCATCAGGCCCGCCGCGCCGGCATCGGCCCGGTATTCGCGGTGACGCGAGAACGCCGCCACGATGATGCTGGCCAGGATGCCGAAGACAATCTCGCAGACCACCACCGTGATCATGTAGCCGATGCCGGGGCCGCTCGATTCCTCGTCGTTGCGGCGCAGCCACGAATCCACGAAGTAGCCGACCACGCGCGCCATGAAGATCACGAACGTGTTCACCACGCCCTGGATCAGCGTCAGCGTGACCATGTCGCCATTGGCGATGTGGGCCACCTCGTGCGCCAGCACGGCCTCTACCTCGTCATGCGACATCGACTGCAGCAGCCCCGTGGACACGGCCACCAGCGAGCTGTTCTTCGACGCGCCGGTGGCAAAGGCGTTGGGCTCGCCGTCGTAGATGGCAACTTCGGGCATCGGCAGGCCGGCGCGCGTGGCCAGCTTCTGCACGGTCTGCACGAGCCAGAGCTCCGTGCTGGTGCTCGGGTGGGTGATGACCTGGGCACCGGTGGACCACTTGGCAATGGTCTTTGACATCAGCAGCGAGATGAACGAGCCGCCAAAGCCCATCAGCGCGGCGAACGCCAGCAGCATGCCGAGGTTCAGCCCGTTGGCGGTCAGGAAGCGGTTCACGCCCAGCAGGCTGGCCGTGATACTGAGTACGAGCATGACGGCGATGTTGGTCGCCAGGAACAGGAAAATGCGTTTCATGGTTGTGGGGAAGTACAGGTAAGGACGCGGACAGGGCCGCAGGCGCGCGCGGCACATGCGGCGTGCCAGGCGACAAGGGTAGGCGCGGCATATGTCAGCCGCGCGAGATCGGGATCAGCCGCGCGGCGGGCGCGGCAGCAGGGGCAGGTCGGGGTCGGGCAGCGCGGTGGCCGCGTAGCGCGGCACGGCGCCGCGGGCGGCCGAGGTCACCACGCGCGGCAGGGGCGCGGGCAGCAGTTGTTCGGCGAAGTCGGCGCCAGGGGGCGTCGGCTCGGCACTATCGGCCGGAATGGACGGATCAGACGGCTGCGAGAAATCCGCCTGGTCGGCGGCTACCGCCACGTTGTCCTGGGCCATGATCACGACCTGGACCGTGTGCACCGCATGCGGCGGCTGCATCATGCCGGGGCCGATGGCGGACGTGCCAACGCCGGCCCAGGCCTGCAGGGGCAGGAAGGCAAGCAGCACGATCATCATCAGGAGCCGAAGCGGATGCACGGGGGCGGGTGATGCACAAGAAACGATGGCGTCGATTCTACAGGATGGCGCGCCAGCCGGCTGAGCGCGGGATCGACGTCCCGACCACTATCCGACGATTCTCAAGGCGGCGCGCGTGGCCCACAAGGCCGCCTGACCCGGCCGTTGGCATGTGCGAGACCATGCGCGCGGCCCGGGTACTGCAAGCCCGGACCGACGCGACTACACTAGCGTTAAACCCTGTAATCGATACAGGGATAAACCAGTTTGGAGAATGACCATGCGCATCGGCGAACTGTCGCGCCACAGCGGTTGCGACGTGGAAACCATCCGGTATTACGAACGCGAAGGGTTGCTCGACGCCCCGCAGCGCGAAGACAACGGCTACCGCCGCTATGGCGACGGCCATCTGGTGCAGCTGAATTTCGTGCGGCACTGCCGGTCGCTGGGCATGAGCCTGGCCGATGTGCGCCGGCTGCGCGACTTCCAGCGCAACCCGTCGCTGGCGTGCGACGACATCAACACGCTGCTGGACCGCCAGATCGAGCAGATCCACGCCCAACGTGTGGCGCTTGAGGCGCTTGAAGGGCAACTCCGTACGCTGCGCCATACCTGCGAGAACCCGAATCCGCATCCGGCCAGCGAGTGCGGCATCCTCCAGAACCTGCAGCAGGCCGCTGAAGGCGCCGGCTGTGAATGCCATCCGCGCCACTGACCGCGTCCCCGCGATAGCAGGGATGTTTCTCATCGGTCATGCCGGGCGGCTGTGCTAGCATGGCCGTTCGCGTCTTCAAGACGCATTTTTCAGAAATTTCCTACGATGTCTCGCCACCTTCCGTCCGCCGCCCTTGTCCTGGTTCGCACCATGCGACCGGCGTGCGCGCGCACGGTGGCGCAGCCCATCACCGCAACCCGCCGGATCAACGCCCCGCTTGATCCAGCCCGGTTCCCGGCCTGACCGACCCCACTCCTGAGCAACACGGGTCCGGTGCCGAACCGGGCCCGAGCCACCACGCTTTTCCGCTTTGACACGCTGGCGCCCATGCTGCGCCGGTCCGAACGATTTTCAACGGCTTCCGCCTGCGCCGGACTGTCGACCGACGCGCGGCCGCCGCTTTTGCGAGAGGCACTGCCATGGCAAAGACCAAGAACCCCACCCTCTACCTGACCGAACTCGACGTGACGCGCCTGGAGGGCATCGCCAGCCGTGCCGGCACTGCCGAACTGGACGAAATGCTAGACGAACTGCTGTCGCGTGCCGCCATCGTGTCGCCGGATGCCATTCCCAAGGATGTCGTGACGATGAATTCGCGCGTCGTCTGCACGCTGGAAGGCGAAGCCGCGCCGCGTGAGTGGACGCTGGCTTACCCCGACGATGCCGACCTGTCGGCCGGCCGCCTGTCGGTGCTGTCGCCAATCGGCCAGGCACTGCTGGGCGCGCGTGCCGGCAAGACCGTCGACTATCGCCTGCCCAACGGCAGCGCACAGCGCGTGACCATCGTCAGCGTCGCCTTCCAGCCCGAAGCCAGCGGCCAGTACACACTCTGATCGCCGCAGCCCCTTGGCCCCTGGCACCTGCCTTGCCGTACCGCAGGGTAGGTGCCCCGTTCCGTACAGCGGAATAGCCCTCCTGGCGGCCGTTCGGTCGCCGACCCACACCGTTCATCCACAGACCCGGCATTTCACGCCGAGCAACGCACCATTCGTCGCAGCGGTGTTTCTCGTAGAAGTGCTAGCCACTAACCTTCAGTCCGTGCTCGCATCGCTACACAGATAGCGCGTCCGGGCAGTAGTCAGCTGTATCCATAAAAAAGTTGTGAATCAGTTGAAGGAGTCCCAGATGAACGCCAAACGTTTCCTTGGCGGCGCTCTCGTGCTCGCCACGTTTGCTGCGTCGGCCGCATTCGCCGCGCCCGCCACGACCAAGAAGGTCGGAAAGTTCGATGTGTACGCCGATGCCGCGCGGCAAGGCAAGTTCGACACGTACAGTGAAGGTTCGAAGATCGGCAAGTACGATTTCTTCACCGATGGTCAGCGCAAGTTCGACACCTACTCGGACGGCACCCGCCAGGGCAAGTTCGACAGCTTCGGCGAAGGCGCGCACAGCTTCAGCGGCGAGATCTCCGGCTCCGCGCTGGACAATTCGCGCAACGGCGATCTGTACGGCTACAAGGTCTGATGACCTGTCAGCCCGCCAGAACGCAAATCGGCGACCCCGAGTCTCCTCCGGGCCGCCGATTCTGATTTCCGGTTTCTCTCCCACCTGCGCGACCGACCTCCTCCTTCTCTCTCCGTCGCGCAGGTGATTTTTCCCCCGCCTGCTGTCCTCGTCGTACTTTCCTGATTTTTCCAGTTATTCCAATCGTCTCGCGTCAGAGCTGCTTCTGCGCGAAGGTGTCGCATTTGCGGATGTCGCCGGTCGTCAGGCCCTGGCGCAGCCAGCGCACGCGCTGTTCGCTGGTGCCGTGCGTGAACGCCTCGGGTACCACATAGCCCTGCGACTGTTTCTGCAGGCGGTCGTCGCCGATGGCGGCTGCGGCCTTCAGGCCCTGCTCGATATCGCCCGGCTCGATCAGTTGCTGGTTGAGCTTGCCCGCCGTGGCGGCCCAGACACCGGCCAGGCAGTCGGCCTGCAGTTCCATGCGTACCGACAGCTGGTTGCTCTGCGCCTCGTTCATGCGGCGCCGCGCGGCGTCGACCTTGCCCGACACGCCGAGCAGGTTCTGCACATGATGGCCGACTTCATGCGCGATCACATAGGCCTGGGCAAAGTCGCCACCCGCGCCAAAGCGCTGGCGCAGTTCGTTGTAGAACGACAGGTCGATATAGACCTTCTGGTCGGCCGGGCAGTAGAACGGCCCCATGGCCGATTGCCCGGTGCCGCACGCGGTGGGGGTGGCGCCCGAGAACATCACCAGCGTCGGCGGCGCATAGCGGCGGTTCAGGTCGGTCTCGAAGATGTGTTCCCAGGTGCGCTCGGTATTGCCCAGCACCTTGCGCGTGAACACCGACAGCTGGTCGCTGGCCGGCGGCCGGTGTGCCTGCGACTGCGGCGCCGGCTGCTGCTGGCCCTGGATCACCGATGCGCCCTGGAAGATCAGCGACGGATCGATACCAAAGAAGTACGACGCGGCCAGCGCGATGATGACCGTGCCAATGCCGATCGACTTGCCGCCGATGGGCAGGCCGAATCCGCCACCTCCGCCACGGCGGTCCTCCACATTCTGGCTTTCGGCTTCGTCATCGAGACGCATGTTTGCACGCTCCGTCGGGGGTGTTGTTATGCCGATGGAGTATAGCAATGGCGCCCTGCGCCCCGGCGGCACGCACGATTCGCGATCTCAAAAAGAGCGCCGCCCGCACCAGATCGGGCTGATGATTGGCGCGGGCGGCGGCTGGACAGGGGGTCAGCCTGTCCCACGCAAGGGAAATCGCAATGTGCCGTGCAGTCGTCAGGCGGTGGCGGACGCCGGTGCCTTGCTGATGTCGAGCGCGGCCACTTCGGTGCCCACCTCGGCCACGCGCAGCAGGTTGGTGGTACCGCCCTGGCCGAACGGCATGCCGGCGGCGATGGTGATCTGGTCACCCGGCGCGGCGTAGCCTTCCACCAGGGCGGCGCGGGCGGCGGCTTCCACCATCTCGTCCACGCTCTGCACGTCCGGGCTCACGGTCGAGTGCACGCCCCAGGCAATGGCCAGCCGCCGCGCGATGTCCAGGTTCGGCGTGATGCTGACGATGGGCGCGCAAGGCCGTTCGCGCGCGGCGCGCAGCGCGGTGGCGCCCGAAGACGTGTACGTGACCGTGGCCTTGGCGCCGATGATGTGCGTGACCTCGCGCAGCGCCGCGCAGATTGCGTCCTGGCGCGTGGAGAGCGGCACCTCATGCTGGGCGTCGATCATGTTGCGGTAGAGCGGATCGCGCTCCACCTCGGCGATGATGCGGTCCATCATCGACACGGCGGCTACCGGATGGCGGCCGTTGGCCGACTCGGCCGACAGCATCACCGCATCGGCGCCGTCGTAGATGGCGCTGGCCACGTCGGATGCCTCGGCACGCGTCGGCACCGGCGAATCGATCATCGACTCCAGCATCTGCGTGGCGATCACCACCGGCCTGCCCAGTTGGCGGCTGATGCGCAGGATGCGCTTCTGCACGCCAGGCACGCGCTCGGGCGGCAGTTCCACGCCCAGGTCGCCACGGGCCACCATCACGGCGTCGGACACGCGGATGATTTCCTCCAGCTGCTGCAGCGCGGCCGGCTTCTCGATCTTCGACAGCACGCCGGCGCGGGTGCCGATGATCTCTCGCGCCTCGACGATATCGGACGGACGCTGCACGAACGACAGCGCGATCCAGTCGGCGCCCAGTTCCAGCGCGAACGCCAGGTCGCGGCGGTCCTTTTCGGTCAGTGCCGGGATCGGGATCACGGCATCGGGCACGTTCACGCCCTTGCGGTCGGACAGCGTACCGTTGTTGGCCACGCGCGTGGTGATGCTGCCGCTCGATACCGCCTCGATGTTCAGGCGCACCTTGCCATCGTCGATCAGCAGCGACTGGCCCGGGTTGGCCGCCTTGAACAGCTCGGGGTGCGGCAGGTAGACGCGTGTGGCGTCGCCCGGGGTGGGGTCGCTGTCGAGCACGAACGTGTCGCCGGTGCGCACGGCCACCTTGCCCACGGCAAATGTGCCGATGCGCAGCTTGGGGCCCTGCAGGTCGGCCAGGATCGCGATGGGGCGGCCGGTCTCGGCCTCCACCTGGCGCACGGCGTCATAGCGCGCGCGGTGGTCGTCGTGCGTGCCGTGGCTGAAGTTCAGCCGGAACACGTCGGCGCCCGCATCGAACAGCTGGCGGATCACCGCGATGTCCGAGCTGGCCGGGCCCAGGGTGGCCAAGATCTTCGCTTTGCGCTGGCGTCTCATGAAAGTCTCCTTCTCCATCCTCTTTTTGTGCTGCGGTCGCGATCGATGCCTGACGGTGTCAGACGATCAGGATCGCGCGGAAATCGTTGACGTTGGTGCGGGTCGGGCCGGTCACGATCAGGTCGTCGATGCCGGCAAAGAAGCCGTACCCGTCGTTGTTGTCCAGGTGCGCGCGGGCGGACAGGCCACGTGCGGCGGCGCGCGTCAGCGTGTCGGGGCCCAGCAGCGCGCCGGCGTTGTCTTCGGAACCGTCGATGCCGTCGGTGTCGCCAGCTATCGCGTGCACGCCGGGCAGGCCGTCCAGCGCCACGGCCAGCGACAGCAGGAACTCGGCGTTGCGGCCGCCACGGCCATTGCCGCGCACCGTCACCGTGGTCTCGCCGCCGGACAGGATCACGCACGGCTTCTGGAACGGCTGGCCATGCGCCACGATCTGGCGGGCGATGGCGGCGTGCACTTCGGCCACGTCGCGGGCCTCGCCCTCGATGCTGTCCGACAGGATGTGTGCAGTCAGCCCCAGTTCACGGGCGCGCACGGCGGCGGCTTCCAGCGATTGCTGCGCGCTGGCCAGCGTGACGCTGCGATGGCCTTCGAAGCGGGCGTCGCCGGGCTTGGGCGTTTCGCCGGCCCCGGACTCCAGGTGCGCCCGCACGTTGGCCGGCACGTCGATGTCGTACTTGGCGATGACCGCGAGCGCGTCGGCGCACGTGGTGGCATCGGGCAGCGTGGGGCCGCTGGCGATCAGCGTCGGATCGTCGCCGGGAATATCGGAAATCAGCAGGGTCTCCACGCGGGCCGGCGCGCAGGCCAGGGCCAGGCGGCCGCCCTTGAGCGCGGACAGATGCTTGCGCACGCAGTTCATCTCGCCAATGCTGGCGCCGCTACGCAGCAGCGCCTTGTTCACGGCCTGCTTGTCGGCCAGCGTGAGGCCCGGCGCGGGCGCGGCCAGCAGCGCCGAGCCGCCGCCAGAAATTAGGCAAAGTACGAGGTCATCGGCGGTCAGGCCCTGCACCAGTTCCACCATGCGCTGCGCGGCCTGCTGGCCCGCTGCATCGGGTACGGGATGGGCGGCCTCGACGACCTCGATGCGATGGCAGTCGGCGCCATGGTCGTAGCGCGTCACCACCAGCCCCGACAGGTCGCCTTGCCAGTGCGCATCGACGGCCTGGGCCATCGCGGCGGCGGCCTTTCCGGCGCCGATCACCACGGTGCGGCCCTTAGGCGGCTGCGGCAGGTGCGGCGGCAGGCAATGGCTGGCGCTCACGGCGGCCACCGCCGTATCGAACAGGTCGCGCAGCAACGTGCGGGCCTGGGCAGGGTTGCGATAGTCGGTCTGCCGCTGCGGCGAAAGCAGGGCGGCGTTGGCGTCGGTGGCGAACATGCGAATCCTGAGGAATGCTTGCTGAAAACGATGCAGTCGCCTTCGCGCGAAGACGACTGCAATGCTGCTATTGCACTGCGATTGCGGTTGCGATTACTTCGAAGCCTTGGCGATTTCGTGGTTCGACATGATCTCGATCGCACGGCACAGGGCCGAGTGGTCGAGCTTGCCGAAGCCATTGGCGGCGCAGGCGTTGAACAGTTCCTGCGCGGCCGACGTGTTCGGCAGCGACACGCCCAGCGTCTTGGCACCCTGCAGCGCCAGGTTCAGATCCTTCTGGTGCAGTTCGATGCGGAAGCCCGGGTCGAACGTACGCTTGACCATGCGTTCGCCGTGAACTTCAAGAATCCGCGATGCGGCGAAGCCCCCCATCAGCGCCTGGCGCACCTTGGCCGGATCGGCGCCGGCCTTCGAGGCGAACAGCAGCGCTTCGGACACGGCCTGGATGTTCAGCGCCACGATGATCTGGTTGGCCACCTTGGTGGTCTGGCCGTCGCCGTTGCCGCCCACCAGCGTGATGTTCTTGCCCATCAGCTCGAACAGCGGCTTCACTTCGTCGAACGCTTCCGTCGGGCCGCCGACCATGATCGTCAGCGATGCGGCCTTGGCGCCGACCTCGCCACCCGACACCGGCGCGTCCAGGTACGACGCACCCAGCTTGTTGATGCGCGCGGCAAAGTCCTTGGTGGCGATCGGCGAGATCGAGCTCATGTCGACCACGATCTTGCCGTACGTGGCTTCCTTGCCAGCGGCCTTGTAGGCGGCGGCGATGCCCTTTTCGGCAAACAGCACGGCTTCCACGTGCGGGGTGTCCGGCACCATGACGATCACGATGTCGGCGCGCTTGGCCACTTCCTCGGCGCTGGTGCAGACGGTCACGCCGGCATCGACCAGGGCCTGCGGGGCCGGGTTCACGTCATGCACGAACAGTGTGTGGCCCGCGGCGCGCAGGTGACCCGCCATCGGTGCGCCCATGATGCCCAGGCCGATAAAGCCGACGTTGCGTTGGTTTGCCATGTTGATGTCTCCAGTGGATCAAATTGAATGTGTCGTCTGTTTTCTCCCTCTCCCATTCATGGGAGAGGGGCGGGGGTGAGGGCGGGGCGGTTCAAATACCGCGGTCGGCAAGCTGCACTGCTTTGCCCTCACCCCCAACCCTCTCCCGCCGTGCGGGAGAGGGGAGCAAGCCTGCAGGTGGTTCAGACGCCGTGGGCGGCGCGCCAGCCCAGGCCGGCTTCGGTGGTGGTCTTCGGCTTGTATTCGCAGCCGATCCAGCCCTGGTAGCCCACTTCGTCGAGGAAGCGGAACAGGTACTGGTAGTTCAGTTCGCCGGTGCCCGGTTCGTTGCGGCCCGGATTGTCGGCCAGCTGCACGTGGCGGATCTTCGGCAGGTTGGCGCGGATCGTGTTGGCGATCTCGCCCTCCATGCGCTGCATGTGATAGATGTCGTACTGCACGTACAGATTGGGCGCGTTGACCTGGCCGATCAGGTCCACGGCCTGCTGCGTGCGCGACAGGAAGAAGCCGGGAATGTCGAACGTGTTGATCGGCTCGACCAGCAGGTCGATCTGCTCCTTGGCCAGCGCGTTGGCGGCGAAGCGCAGGTTCTCGACCAGCGTCTCGTTGGCCTGTTCGCGTTTGACGTTCTGCGGCAGGATGCCGACCAGGCAGTTCAGCTGGCGCACGCCCAGCACCTTGGCGTACTTGATGGCTTCGCCCACGCCGTCCTGGAACTCGGCCACGCGGTCCGGGTGGCAGGCAATGCCGCGCTCGCCCGCTTCCCACTTGCCGGCCGGCAGGTTGTGCAGCACCAGGTCCAGCTGGAAGCGGCTCAGGCGGTCGGCGATCTGGTCGGCGTGAAAGGCGTACGGAAACAGGAACTCCACGCCACGGAACCCGGCGCGGGCGGCGGCCTCGAAGCGATCCAGGAAACCCACTTCGTTGAACAGCATCGTCAGGTTGGCTGCGAGCTTTGGCATTGTGATGTCTCTCTCGGTGTTGGGGAAAACGGGTGCCCCGCCCGCCCGGTGGAGCGGGGCGAGGGGGCGTACTGCAGGGCTGGCCGGGTACGGCCCGAGGCTTACGCGGTGATGGTCTCTTCGGCCAGGACGGCCTCTTCGGCGTCTTCCAGGTCCTCGATCGGCTCGAACTCGTTGATGTTGTCGATCTCGGTGCCCATCGCGATGTTGGTCACGCGCTCCAGGATCACCTCGACGACCACCGGCACCGAGAACTCGGCCATCAGGTCGCGGGCCTCGGCAAAGGCCGGGGCGATGTCCTCGGGCTTGAACACGCGGATCGCCTTGCAGCCCAGGCCTTCCACCACCTTCACGTGGTCCACGCCGTAGCCTTCCAGTTCGGGCGCGTTGACGTTGTCGAAGGCCAGCTGCACGCAGTAGTCCATCTCGAAGTTGCGCTGCGCCTGGCGGATCAGGCCCAGGTACGAGTTGTTCACCACCACGTGGATGTACGGCACCTTGAACTGCGCGGCCACGGCCAGTTCCTCGATCATGAACTGGAAGTCGTAGTCGCCGGAGATGGCCACGATGTCCGAATCGGGCGACGCGGTCTTCACGCCGATGGCGGCGGGAATGGTCCAGCCCAGCGGGCCGGCCTGGCCGCAGTTGATCCAGTGGCGCGGCTGGTTGACCGACAGGAACTGCGCGGCGGCGATCTGCGACAGGCCGATCGTCGACACGTAGCGCACGTCGCGCGGGAAGTACTGGTTCATCTCGCGGTACACGCGCTGCGGCTTGACCGGCACGTTGTCGAAGTCGCTCTTGCGCTTCATGGTGCGGCGGCGCTTCTGCACGTCGGCCACCCAGGCCTTGCGGCACGGCAGGCGGCCGGCCATCTTCATTTCGCGCGCCACTTCCACGAACAGCTCCAGCGCGGCCTTGGCGTCGGACACGATGCCCAGGTCCGGGCCGAACACGCGGCCAATCTGCGTGGGCTCGATGTCGACGTGCACGAACTTGCGGCCCTTGGTGTAGACGTCGATGCTGCCGGTGTGGCGGTTGGCCCAGCGGTTGCCGATGCCCATCACGAAGTCCGACGCCAGCAGCGTGGCATTGCCGTAGCGGTGCGACGTCTGCAGGCCCACCATGCCGGCCTGCAGCGGGTGGTCGTCGGCCAGCACGCCCCAGCCCATCAGCGTCGGCACCACCGGCACGTTGACCAGTTCGGCAAACTCGACCAGCAGCTTGTCGGCGTTGGCGTTGATCACGCCGCCGCCGCAGACGATCAGCGGACGCTCGGCCTGGTTCAGCATGCTGATGGCCTTCTCGATCTGGGCGCGCGTGGCGGCCGGCTTGTACGGCTGCAGCGGCTGGTACGTTTCCGGATCGAATTCGATCTCGGCCACTTGCACGTCGAACGGCAGGTCGATCAGCACCGGACCCGGACGGCCCGAGCGCATCAGGTGGAACGCCTGCTGGAACACTTGCGGCACCAGCGCCGGCTCGCGCACGGTCACGGCCCACTTGGTCACCGGCTTGGCGATCGATTCGATATCGACGGCCTGGAAGTCTTCCTTGTACAGGCGGGCGCGCGGAGCCTGGCCCGTGACGCAGAGAATGGGGATCGAATCGGCCCATGCCGAGTAGAGACCCGTGATCATGTCGGTGCCGGCGGGGCCCGAGGTACCGACGCAGAGGCCGATGTTGCCCGGTTCGGCACGGGTGTAGCCCTCGGCCATGTGCGAGGCGCCTTCCACGTGGCGGGCCAGCAGGTGGCGGATCGAACCGGCGCGGCGCATGGCCGAGTAGAACGGGTTGATGGCGGCGCCGGGCACGCCGAACGCGGTGGTGATGCCTTCTTTTTCCAGCACGGCGATGGCCGCGTCGACTGCTCTCATCTTCGGCATGTCTCTCTCCAAAACGCTTTAAAGAATGGGTGGGATTCGTTCTGGCGTTGATCCTATGCCCGCAGCGGGGTAGGGATAAACAGAAGGGCGATCAGTTGATTCGATACCTGAAGTACGGAATACCGCAGCAAAGTGGCTGAAAATGTGCACTCCGGGATACGCAGCGAAGGGCGTGCAAGGGAAGCCGATGACACTCCCCCGAGACGAGGGTTGGGGCAATTTGGTACGGTTTTGCTCTATCGGGGGCAACGATGGCCGGGTCAAAATAGCGGGTTTGGAATTGCCTTGTCCTGCCATGTACACGCGGCTGCCGACCACCTATGAACTGATGGAATCGTTGCAGACGGCGCCGGCCGAAAAATCGCCGGACAGCCGGCTGGCCATGGTCTTGTGGGCGGGATTCGTGCTGGCGCTGGTGCCGACGCTGGTGGCGGGCGGAGCGCTGGTGTGGTGGCATCAGGTGCTGGTGCAACCGCCGCCGGCCTGGCTGCCGCAGGCGTTTCACGTGCTGCTGGCCATCAGCGGCGTGTTCTACGCCAGCGCGTGGTTGTCGCGCCTGCTGTCGAGTCGTGCTGCACTGCGGCATCCGATGCGCTGGCTGACCCGGTGCGTCGACGCCCAGAGCGAGGTCGAGAATGCGCTGCTGCTGCGCCTGGGTCGGATTCCCGCCCTGCAGCTGCGGGCGCGGCAACGCCGCATCCTGCTCCAGGCCCGGCTCTGGGAAGGGGGCGCCCGCACGCTGGCGCTGATTCTTGCCCTTGCCCCGGCCGCCGTCGTGCTGGCCGACGGGCTGGCCGTCATGGCGCCTGGCCATGGCCCGACGCTGGTGGCGCTCTACGGCGTGGTGCTGGTCGGCGGCAGCGCACTGGCCCTGTTCGCCCAACTGCAATGCAGCGCCCCGCTGCGCCGGCTGGCCCACGTGCTTGGCGAAGCCGCCGAAATCAGCGAGAAGCTGGGCCGGTAGGCCGGTCCGCATCCCGTGCCGCCCCTTCCATGGCGTGCGGCGGATGCACAGCATCGCCGTACGGAGATGCGCACCATGGCGTCAATGCCTCACAATGTGGCGGCAGGAGACAAATGGCGTTATGGACAAACTCAAACAAATCGAAGCATTCATCGCCGTGGTGGAACACGGCAGCATGGCCGCGGCTGCCCTGACCCAGAACGTCACGCCGGTCATGATCGGCCGGCGCATCAACGCGCTGGAAGCGCGCATCGGCGTGAAGCTGCTGCACCGGTCCACCCGGCGCATCGTGGTGACCGAGCAGGGCGCGGCCTTCATGGAGCAGTGCAAGAAGGCGCTGTCCGACCTGGACCGCGCCGAGATGCTGATCGCCGAAGGCAAGCACAAGGCCACCGGGCATCTGATCGTCTCGGCACCGGCCGCCTTCGGCCGCAAGCACGTGGCGCCGCACGCGCCGGCGTTCCTGGCAGCCAATCCCGAAGTCCAGATATCGTTCAATCTGACCGACCGCGTGGTGGACCTGGTGCGCGAGGGCTATGACCTGGGCATCCGCATCGGCGGCGCCATCGACCCGAATTTCGTGGCGATCAAGCTGGCCAGCAACAAGCGCGTGGTGTGCGGCACGCCGGCCTACTTCGCCAAACATGGCGTCCCGCTTACGCTGGAAGACCTGGAAAAGCACAACTGCCTGGCGTTCAACCTGCAGGGCGGCCAGCAGCGCGGCTGGTACTTCCAGCAGAACGGCAAGACCGTGACCGTGCGGGTCAATGGCAACCTGGACTGCAACGACGGCGAACTGCTGCACCGCTGGACGGGAGAAAGCCTGGGACTGGGATGGCGGTCGACGTGGGAGATACTGCCGCAGCTGGAAAGCGGCGAACTAATCACTGTGCTCGATGAATTCGCGCTGCCCGACTACGACATCCTGGCCGTGTACCCGCAGCAGCGGCCCGTGCCGGCGAAGATCCGCTTCTTCATCGAACACCTGAAGCAGGCATTCGCAAAACCGGGGTATTGGACGGAGCGCGGCAGCAGCTGGACGGACGCGCCGCAGCGGCAGATCGCCTGAAGGGCGGGCTAGCCGGAAAAGACACTAAACCGGAAGCCCAAAAGAAAAAGCCCGCAGCCATTGCGGTCTGCGGGCAGCCCTTCTTGCGAAGGACGGGGAGAGCTCATGAAGTGCGCCCCCGCAACTTCATGGCGAGAGGAATGATGCGCCTCCCACCCCGTCCTCGTCCTTGATGGCGATCAATCGGATTCCATCCAATTCCACGGCGCTGGCGATGGCCTATGCCAGCAACGCCGCTACCAGGTCCTTGCCGCGTGCGGCCGCCGGTACTTCCTCGAAGTGCAGCGCGCTTTCGACGTGGTTCAGGTGTTCCACCATCAGCGCGACGGCCCGATCGGCGTCGCCTGCCTTGGCGGCCTCGATGAAGGCGCGGTGCTCGTCCGACGAACAGGTGGCGTCGCGCCGGCTCTGGTACAGCATGGTGATGACCGCGCTGCGCATCGACAGCTCGCGCATGATTTCCGTCAGCACGTTGTTGCCCGCCACCTCGGCCAGCACGATGTGGAAGTCGCCCAGCAGCCGCGTGCGCGTCTGCGCGTCGTTGCCGGCCAGCGACTTGCGCTCGGCCGTCAGATGCTTCTCGATGCGCTTGTAGTCGGCCGGCGTGGCGCGGGCCACGAATTCTCGCGCCAGCGCGGCTTCCAGGATGCGGCGCACGGCAAAGACCTCGCGCGCTTCCTCGGCGCTGGGCTTGGCCACGAAGGCACCCTTGTCCGGCACGATCTGGATGACCTTGTCCTTGGACAGCATCAGCAGCGCCGCGCGCACCTTGGTACGGCTTACGCGGTAGACGCTGGCCAGTGCTTCCTCGCGCAGCTTGGTGCCGGGCGGCAGCCGGTGCGAGACGATGGCCGCGACGATATCGTCGGCAATCGCCTCGGCGGTCATATCGGGATCGATGTGCTCGGGCATGGTGTGCGCGTCTCTTGCCGGACCTGCGCGTTGACTGGGATGCGTGATTCTAGCGCCCCGGGGCCGTGCCGGGCAGCGGCGCCGGCACCGGGACTTCCCCGACGCCTTCCACGGATGCCGACAGCCCTTCCTCCAGCTCGCCGGCCGGGATCGTGCCGTTGAGCACCCCGTGGGCGCGCTCGCGGTCGATATCGCGTTCCCAGGCGGCCACCACCACGGTGGCCACGCAGTTGCCGATCAGGTTGCCCACGGCGCGGGCAATGCCGATGAACCAGTCCACCGACAGCACCAGCACCAGGCCGATGGCCGGGATGGCCGGGTGGGCCGACAGCGTCGCCGCCAGGATCACGATGGCCGACCCCGGAATGCCGTGCGCGCCCTTGGATGTCACCAGCGCCACGGCCAGGATGCCCAGCAGGTCGCCCAGCGCCAGCGGGGTGTTGGTGGCCTGTGCGATGAACACGGCCGCCAGCGTCAGGTAGATCGAGAACGCATCGAGGTTGAACGAGTAGCCGGTGGGAATCACCAGCCCCACCACCGACTTCTTGATGCCCATGTATTCAAGCTTTTTCATGACCTGCGGCAGCACGCTGTCCGACGAGGCCGTGCCCAGCACCACCAGCAGTTCGGCCCGCAGGTAGCGGATCAGCTTCAGCACCGAGAAGCCGCACAGGCGCAGGATCAGCCCCAGCACGCCCAGCACGAAGATCACCACGGCGCCATAGAACAGGATCACCAGAAAGCCCAGCTGCTTGAGCGAGCCAATGCCGTACTTGCCCACCGTGAACGCCACGGCGCCCAGCACGCCCAGCGGCGCCAGCTTGATGATGAACCCCATCATCTTGAACAGCGTGGCCGAGAAGTTGTCGATCAGCCGCACCAGCGGCTTGCCGGGTTCGCCCACCACCGACAGCGCGCAGCCGAACAGCACCGACACCAGCAGCACCTGCAGCACGTCGCCGCTGGTGAACGCGCCCATGATCGTGTTGGGGATCAGCTTCATCAGGAAGTCCACCGTGCCGGCGCTCTTCACCTTGTCCGCCGACTCGATATACGCGGACATGGCCGAGATATCGAGGCTGCGCGGATTCACGTTCATGCCCGTGCCCGGCTGGAACACGTAGGCCAGCACGATGCCCAGCGCCAGCGCGATGGTCGTGACGATCTCGAAGTAGACCACCGCCTTGATGCCCACGCGGCCCACCTTCTTGAGCTCGCCGGCGCCGCAGATGCCGGCCACCACCACGCAGAACACCACGGGGCCGATCAGCATCTTGATCAGCTTGATAAAGCCGTCGCCCAGCGGCTTGAGCTTGGCGGCGAATTCGGGAAAGGCAAGGCCCAGCAGGGTGCCGAGCGCCAGGGCGATCAGCACCTGGCCGAACAGGGAACGCGTGAAGCGGGTGTGCAGGCGGCCAGCGGCGCGCTGCGTGGGTACGGCATGCTGCATTGTTGTCTCCGTGCCGGGCGGGTCCGTGGCGCATCGGTGTGCCTTCGGCCTGCCCTGATCTGGTTCAGGGGTGCCCGCCGTCACATGCCTGCCGACGCCGGGCTGGATGCACCTCTGGAAGGTCCGGCGGCAAACTTGCCTGCCGGCCTTGCCCCACGCGGAAAGCCCCCTGTTGAGGCGGAATCCACGCAATCTGCTTGTCCGGACCGGATTGTCCGCGGCGGATTGTCGGTGTGTGGAGGCCAATATAGTGCATATCATTTTTGTATGCAATTTTTGAATTCACTGTGCTAACATGAATCGCACAGAATAGAGATCCGGCACTGGGCGCCCGCCCGGACTGGCAGCGTTGCCAGGCATCCTCGAACCGGACTCGGCACCACCAGCAGGAGAGACAAGCACATGGCAGCAACCCCTACGCCGTTGTCCGCTGACACCGGCACCCGCATCATGGCCTGGGCCGACAGCCTGGCCGTTCATACCGAACAGCCCGGACTGCTCACCCGCACCTACCTGACCGACGCCCACCACGGCGCGGCCGCGCAGCTGACCGAATGGATGCAGGCGGCCGGCATGACCGTGCGCCGCGATGCCGCCGGCAACGTGATCGGCCGCTACGAAGGCACCGAACCCAACGCCCCCGCACTGCTGACCGGCTCGCACTTCGACACCGTGCGCGACGCCGGCCGCTTCGACGGCAACCTGGGCGTGATCCTGCCCATCGCCTGCGTGGCCGAGTGGAACCGCCAGGGCAAGCGCTTTCCGTTCGCGCTGGAAGTGGTCGGGTTTGCCGAGGAAGAGGGCGTGCGCTTCAAGGCCACGCTGCTGGGCAGCCGCGCCATCGCCGGCACGTTCGACACCAACGTGCTCGACAACGTCGACGACTCGGGCAAGACCATGCGCGAAGTGATGCGTGCCGCCGGCTTTGACGCCGAGCAACTGCCCGCCGCCAGACATGACCGCAGCAAGGTGCTGGCCTTCATCGAGGTGCATATCGAGCAGGGCCCGGTGCTGCTGAACGAAGGCCTGCCGGTTGGCGTGGTGACGGCCATCTCGGGCGCCACGCGGTTTATCGTCGAGCTCGAAGGCCTGGCCGGCCACGCCGGCACGGTGCCGATGGATATGCGCCGCGACGCCGCCATGGCCGGTGCCGAGATCGGCCTGTTCATCGAGAAGCGCTGCGGCGGCAAGCCGGGCCTGGTGGGCACGGTCGGCCAGTTCAACGTGCCGAACGGCGCCACCAACGTGGTGCCGGGCCGCGCGACGTTTTCCATCGATATCCGCGCCGGCGTCGACGCCGAGCGCGAGGCCGCCGTCAATGACGTGCTGGCCGAAATCGAACGTGTCTGCGCGCGCCGCAACGTGCGCGCCCAGATCCGCAAGACGCACGAGGCGGCCAGCGTGCCGTGCGCGCCGTGGCTGCAGTCGCAATGGGCGGCGGCCGTGGCGCGCCAGGACGTCCCCGTGCGTCACCTGCCCTCCGGTGCCGGCCATGACGCCATGGCCATCGCCGCCATCGCCGATGTGGCCATGCTGTTCGTCCGCTGCGGCAACGGCGGCATCAGCCACCATCCCACCGAGACCATGACGGCCGAAGACGCCCAGACTGCGGCGCGCGTGTTCGCGGATTTCGTCGAACACTTCCACCGTCCCCAATAGGCCCACCAGTAAGCCCATCAATAAGCCCACCCGGCAACAGAAAACTCCCGAGATACGAAGATGACCGCACGAGACAACATGAATCCCGTCGACACCACGCTGACCCAGTACATCGACCAGCACCGCCCCGAGCAGGAGGCATTCCTGGCCGAACTGGTCAAGGTGCCGTCCGACAACCCGGCCGGCGACTGCGAGGCCCACGGCAAGCGCGCCAAGGAACTGCTGGAAGGCCTGGGCTTCAAGGTGGAAGCGCACAAGGTGCCCGAGGACAAGGTCAAGGCGGCCGGCATGATCAGCGCCACCAACCTGGTGGTGCGCAAGACGTTCGGCCAGGGCGGTCCCACCATCGCCATGAACGCGCACGGCGACGTGGTGCCGCCGGGCCTGGGCTGGACCAAGGACCCGTACGGCGGCGAGATCGCGGACAGCGAGCACGGCCCGGTGATGTACGGCCGTGGCGTGGCGGTGTCGAAGTCGGACTTCGCCACCTACGCCTACGCCGTGCTGGCGCTGCAGGAAGCCGAGAAGCAGGGCGCGAAGATCAACGGCACCGTTGAACTGCAGTTCACGTACGACGAGGAAACGGGCGGCGACATCGGCCCGAAGTTCCTGCTCGACGAAGGCGTGACCAAGCCCGACTACGCGATCTCGGCCGGCTTCTCGTACGGCATCACGTCGGCGCACAACGGCTGCCTGCACGTGGAAGTGACCGTGAAGGGCAAGCAGGGCCACGCCGCCATGCCGCACACGGGCGTGGATGCCATCGAGGCCGCCACGCACATCCTGCACGCGGTCTATGGCCTGCGCGCCGAACTGGCCACGCGCAAGAGCAAGGTGCCGGGCATCGACACCGCCACGCTGAACGTCGGCCTGATCAAGGGCGGCATCAACACCAACGTGGTGCCTGACCTGGTCACGTTCCGCGTGGACCGCCGCATGATTCCGGAGGAGATTGGCTTCGATGCCGAAGGCGAACTGCGCGCCGTGGTGGAGAAGGCCGCGAAAGAGCGTCCGGGCATCGAGGTCAAGGTCGAGCGCATCATCCTGGCCGAACCGCTGTCGGAGCTGCCGGGCGTGGACAAGCTGATCGGCGCGCTGAAGACCCGTGCCGAGTCCGTGTTCGGCGTGGAGATCCCGGTGCAGGGCGTGCCGCTGTACACCGACGCGCGCCACTACACCAGCCGTGGCATCCCCACCGTGCTGTACGGCGCCGGCCCGCGCACGCTGATGGAAGCCCGCGGCCACAATTCCGACGAAAACCTGCGTCTGAACGACCTGAACCGCGCGACCAAGGTCGTGGCGCTGGCGCTGTCCGACCTGATGGGTTGAGCCGCAGGGACCCTGTAGCCCTCCGGTAGTGATGATGGCCCGCCCGGCATTTGCCGGCGGGCCATTTTTATTCGGCCAGCTTATTCCGCCAGGTCAGCGCCCGGCACCGCCAGGCTGACCAGCCAGCGCCGCACGATCGCTTCCTCGTCCGGTGTCAGCCCGGCACGCAGCTGCTTGTCGACCTCGGTCGCGCGTACCTTGCACTGCGCCAGTAGCGCCTTGCCGGCATCGCTGAGCGCCACGGTCTGGATGCGCCCATGCACCGGATGCGGCTGGCGCACGATTGCGCCCATCTTTTCGAGGTTGCCCATGATCACGCTCACCGTCTGCGGCGTCAGCATTGCCAGCCGGGCGACATCGGCCCCCGAAACGCCGGGGTAGGCCCCGAGCATCGTCAGCACGAAGAACTGGGGCAGCGTGACGCCCAGGTCGGCCAGCGCGCGTTCCATATGCAGACGGTTGGCCGCGCTGGCCTGCCGTAGCAGATACGCCAGATAGCCGCTTTCGCCGCGCTTGCCTTCGCCCGGTGCCGGAATCGCCACGGCACCGTCCTTTTTCCCTTTGGCCGCCGGGGTCTCTACCATAATATCAGAGCTCTTATATTAATCTTCGAACTCTGACATCTTACCTGAAGGAGTTCGATATGGATTTCCAGGCTTTCACGCAGACCGCGCCCGACGTGTACGCGTCGCTGAGCGGCGTCAGCAAGGCGGTGACCGCGTCCGGCATGGACAAGGCGCTGACCGAACTGGTGAAGCTGCGCGTCTCGCAGATCAACGGCTGCGCCTTCTGCCTGCAGTTCCACCTGAACATCGCCCGCAAGCTGGACATCGACCCGCGCAAGTTCGACCTGCTGGCCGGCTGGCGCGATGCCGGGATCTACTCCGGACGGGAAATGGCCGCGCTGGGCTGGGCCGAGGCGCTGACGCAACTGACCGACCCGCAGGCCCGCGATGCCGCGCTGGACAAGGCCCGGGCCGAGTTTGACGAGAAGGAGCTGGTGTTCCTGGCCGCCACCGTGGCATCGATCAACGCGTGGAACCGTATCGCCGTCGGGCTGCACTTCCCGCCGCCTGCGGCCGAAGCCAACCGGAGCCCGGCATGAGCACGACCATCGCAACCCCGATCGCGATCCGCCGCCTGGAAACGGCCGCCGAGGTGGCCGACGCCTTCCCGCTGATGCACCAGCTGCGCCCGCACCTGGCCGATGCCGCCGAGCTGGTCACGCGCTGGCGCCGCCAGACCGGCGACGGCTACCACCTGGCCGGGCTGTGGGATGACGGCAAGCTAGTGGCGCTGGCCGGCTACCGCTTCGCCGACAACCTGATCGTCGGCCACCATATGTATGTGGATGACCTGGTCACCGACGCCAACGCGCGCAGCGGTGGGTACGGCCGGCAGTTGATGGACTGGCTCAAGGCCGAAACCAAGGCGGCCGGGTGTACCCAGCTGGTGCTCGATACCCCGCTCACCAATGTGCTGGGGCACCGCTTCTATTACCGTAACGGCCTGCTGGCGCGGGCGCTGCGTTTCTATTTTCCGATCGCCTGATCTGATTCACTGACTCGTTTCACCTGAGCAAAACATGGCAACCCTGCTTCACCTGAACGTCAGCCCGCGCGGCGACGCCTCCACCAGCCGGCGCGCGGGCCAGCTGGTGCGCGACCAACTGGCCGCCCACCATGGCGAACTGACCGTGATCGAACGCGACCTGGCCGCCCAGCCGCTGCCCCCTATCGATGCGGCGTTCACCAACGCCAACATGGCCGTGGCGGATGGGCGCACCGACGCCGACCCTGCCGCGCTGGCGCTGTCCGAAACGCTGATCGCCGAACTGCAGGCCGCCGACGTGGTGCTGATCACCACGCCAATGCACAACTTCACGGTGCCGGCGTCGCTGAAAACGTGGATCGACCTGGTCGTACGGACCGACCGCACGTTCGCCCGGACGCCGCAAGGCAAGCGGGGCCTGCTGCGCGACCGGCCGGTGCTGGCGGTGGTGTCGTGCGGCGGCCGGTTCTCGGACGATGCCGCGAGCCAGCGCGACTTCTTCAGCCCGTACCTGACCTATGTGCTGGAAACGATCGGGCTGAAGCGCGTGGAAATCCTGCGCATGGAAAGCACGTCGCGCGGCCCCGAATACGTGGCCCGAGCCTTCGACCAGCTCCGGTCGTGGTGCGCCACGACCGTGCCGGCGCTGCTGGCGTAGGCCGTCCGACGGTTAGCGCAGGGCGTCGGGATCGGGCAGCGTCGCGTTGCCCACACCCAGCGGGCGCTGCATCAGCACGGTATCGATCCACTGGCCGTGCTTCAGGCCCACCGATTCCAGCCGGCCAACGGTGCGGAAGCCCAGCCGCTCGTGCACGGCCACCGAGCCCGCGCCTTCGCCATCGGACGTGAGCGCGACCACAGCCACCATCTGGCGCCACGGGCCGGTCTCGCAGCGCGCGATCAGCTCGGCCAGCAGCGCGCGGCCCAGGCCTTCGCCGGTGTGGCGATGATCGATATAGATCGAGTCCTCGATGGCGAACCGGTACGCACTGCGGGCGCGGTAGCTCGACGCATAGGCGTATCCCAGGATCTCGCCATCGCGCTCGGCCACGATATAGGGCAGGCCCTTGCGCAATACCTCGGCAAGGCGCTGCTGCATGTCGTCGGCCGTGGGCGCCACTTCCTCGAACGAGGCGCGGCCGTGCTGGACATGGTGCGCGTAGATGGCGTGGATGGCGGGAACGTCGGCGGGGGTGGCATCGCGCAGGCTGAACGGCTTGCGGGCGAGGGCGGCAGTCATTTGGGACACGGCGGACACGGTTTCTCGGAGGGGTGCAGGCAGGCTGCGGCACGGTGCCGGGGCCCGGGAATATCGGTGAACATGCCCATGCACGATGCATGCCCGCCACATTCCCTACCTGGCCGCGCCAGCATGGTGCACGCGCGCGGCGCGGCGGTATAGTGCGGGATACTCGAACGCACCGAAAGCAGGCAGGAGGAAGCCGCCATGATCACGATCTACCACAACCCCCGTTGCTCCAAGTCCCGCGAAACGCTGGCGCTGGTGGAAACGGCCGCGCAGCGTCTGGGCGAACCGGTGGAGATCGTCGAATACTTAAAATCGCCGCCCACGCTGTCGACGCTGCGCCAGCTCCATACGATGCTGGGCGTGCCGGTGCGCGACATGATTCGCGATGGGGAGGCCGTCTACAAGGAACTGGACCTGGCCGATTCGGGCCTGACCGACGCCGAACTGCTGGCAGCCGTTGCCGACAACCCGATCCTGCTGCAGCGTCCGGTGGTGGTCCGCAACCGCCGCGCCGTCATCGGGCGCCCGCCCGAGAACGTGTCGCCGCTGCTGGCGTAGTCATCCGCATTGTTGCAGCGCACAAAATAGAACCGGCCTCCCCAGGGGAGGCCGGCCGGTCAGTTGGCGATTCGCTTCAGGCGAGTCGTCGTTTTATTCAACACCCAGCCAGTGCATGGCCTCCTGACCGAAACTGATGCCTGCCAGTACGAAAAGCAGCACGATCGCGGTGACCGCACTCACGTAGATCAGCGCCTTGGCGACTTCAGCGTCTTCCGTTGAGGAATGGAAATGCGCGACGACGTCGGTACGCGCGTGGGAGCGATGCGGCCAATGCAGCCTGCCTGACAGGTCCTTGAGATGAAGATCTGGATGGAAACGCATGGTCGCACCTCCTCGGTAGGCCGTCGCGCATCGGGGACAGCCGCTCTCGTGGCCCCGGCGGGTCACTGCACACTTCCAATATAGGAGACGCCGCGCCAATGTGGTGCACTTGTCGCCACTGGCCGCGGCGGATGGACTCCAGAGCTTGTGGGCTAACGCACCGATTTCGCCGGCGCAGCCTCAGGATGTGAGGCATCGCTTCCGCTGCCATCCGCGTCAGACAAAGCATCAGGCGATGATCCAAGCGCGGCCAGCTGCGCCTCGCGGGTGCGCAGTTCCGCCAGCATGTTGCAGAACAGCGCGCCCTGTTCCATGGCATCGTCCAGCGCCACGTGGGTATGGGGCAACGGATCGTGCCAGTGTTCCGGAAAGGCAGCCTTGACCGATTTCCGGTACGGCCGGCCCGTGAGCGCAAAACCCAGCGTCTTGATGTCCAGCGCGGCCCAGCCGAACGGCGAGCGGCCGGCGAAGCGCATCATGTACCAGAACATCCAGGTGAAATCGAAGCCGGCCGGAAAGGCGATGAAGACCGGCTTGCCTGGCAGCTTGTCGACCCAGTCCACGTAGCGCGGCAGCACGTCCTCGGGGCGTTCCAGGTCGCGCCGGCAGGCGGCCCAGGCATCGGGCTGGGTCTTCCACCACTGCATCTGCACCGGATGGCCGGCCGCGCCGGGCAGGGTTTCCAGGTTGGCGGAGAACGTGCCGATGACGGTCTTGTCGGCCAGCATTGCGACCGAGGCGAACGACAGCATCGAATGCGGCCCCGGAATCGGCCCGTCGGCCTCCACATCGGTGCTGACGTAGATTTCCGGGCGCTTGTCGGGGGCCTGCTTCTTTGCCATGGGTCAGGTCAAGTCAGTCAGGCGGCGTCGATCAGGTGGTCGGCCACGAACGGATTGCTGCGGCGTTCCTGGCCAAACGTCGACGCCGGCCCGTGGCCGGGCACGAACGTCACGTCGTCGCCCAGCGGCCAGAGCCGCGTGCGGATCGAGCGGATCAGATCGGCATGGTTGCCGCGCGGGAAGTCGGTGCGGCCAATCGATCCGGCAAACAGCACGTCGCCCACGATGGCCAGCCGGTTGGCGCGCGAGAAGAACACCACGTGGCCCGGCGTATGACCGGGGCAGTGGTAGACCTCCAGCGTCTCGTTGCCGAAGGTGACCGTGTCGCCGTTCTGCAGCCAGCGGTCGGGCTCGAAGACCTCCGCGTGGCCAAAACCGAAGCGACGCGTCTGCTCGGGCAGCTGCTCGATCCAGAACCGCTCGTCCTCCTGCGGGCCTTCGATCGGCACGCCGTACTGGCGCGCCAGCGCCGCGGCGCCCGCGCAGTGATCCACATGGCCGTGGGTCAGAAAGATCTTCTCCAGCGTCACGCCCTGCTCGGTGATGGCCTCGGCAATGCGGTTCAGATCGCCACCGGGGTCGCAGACGGCGGCGCGCTGCGTGGCTTCATCGATCAACAGCGAACAGTTCTGCTGGAAGGGCGTCACGGGGATCAGGAGGACTTTCATTTTGTGCTCTATAAGCCTTTCCGGGCGGGCTCGACGGGGGCGAAGTTTGTCGTCCGGAAGGTGGTCCATTGTAGCCCCCGACCACTGCCCCGGCAGACCGCGAACTGTTTGAATCGGCTCCAGGAATTCCCTTAAAGTTGATTTCCAGGCACCCGGGATACGCGCCGACGTAATCGGCGCAATCCCTTGTGGGGTGGGCGATTGCGGGGAATTGCCCGGCGTTGTAACAGATTTCGTAACAAAATCAAGGCACTAGCTTCAAACGACCGATGTTAGACTGCGCGCCATGTCCAGTCTGCCCCTTTTTCGCCCGGGGTCCGTGCGCGAGACAGCGCCCGGCTCCAACCGCTTCCTCCGTCAGTGCGCGATCCTCGTATCGGCGCTGGTGCTGGCCGCCTGCGCAACGCCGCCGGGCGGCGACACCGACAACGCATCGAACACCACCGGCGCGCTGTCCACGAAGGCGGCAAAGCCGGCGCGGCCGAACGCCAATGGCGCGAAGGCCGACGAGCGCGGCAACTGGAACCTGTTCGGCTGGCAGGACGACAATGCCCCGGCACAGCCGTCGATCGACGGCCTGCGCGCCGACATGGGTACGTTCGAGCAGCGCGGCACGGCATCGTGGTACGGCAAGGGCTTTCATGGCCGCAAGACGGCCAATGGCGAACGTTTCGACATGCGCGCCATGACGGCCGCGCACCCGTCGCTGCCGCTCGACAGCTGGGTGCTGGTGCGCAACCTGCGCAACAACAAGGTGGCCGTGGTCCGCATCAACGACCGTGGCCCGTATCACGGCAACCGGATCCTCGACCTGTCCTACGCGGCGGCCAAGCGCCTGAGCTTTGTCGACCATGGCGCCACGCAGGTGGAAATCCGCCGGCTGTCGCGCACCGAGGTGGCGGCGCTGGGACCGAACATGGAAGCGGGTGGCATGGAAGCCGGTGACGGCAGCGGTGCCGACGAGGTGCCCGATACCGCCAGCACGCTGGTGCCGGCGAAGTCGAAGGCCAAGGCCCGGCCCGGCAAGACCGTCGTCAGGCACAAGCACAAGTAAGACGATGCGGACCGGCCGGAACCTGTTTCTCGCGCTACCGACCTCCCGCCCGCAGCTTCCCTCGCAAATAAGAATATTCTCAAAAGGCACGATCTCCCCGATCGTGCCTTTTTGTTTTTCAGACGTCCTCGTCGCCGCCGTCGTCCGTTTCATCGGCGCGCTGGGCCAGCGCCAGTTTGTACAGCGCGTCGGTCTTTGCACCCGATATGGCGGCCGCCAGCTTGGCCGCTCGCTTGGCCGGCAGTTCCGCCAGCAACAGCTTCAGCACGCGCTGGGCCTCGGCGTCGGGTGCATCGGCATCGTCGCCATCGGCACGACCCACGCCTTCCACCACCAGTACGAATTCACCCTTGCCGCGCGTGGCTTCGGCAGCCAGCCAGGCCGGTGCGTCGGCCACGGTCAGTACCGGCGTTTCTTCGAACAGCTTGGTCAGCTCGCGCCCGATCAGCAGCCGGCGCGTGCCGGGCAGGCCAGCGGCCAGGGCCGCCAGGGTTTCGGCGATGCGATGCGGGGCTTCGTAGAACACCCATGCGTGATCGAGCGCCGCCAGCCCGGCGATGGCGTCCTGCCGGGCCTTGGGCTTGCCGGGCAGGAATCCGACGAACGTGAAACGGCCTTCGCCGGCTTCCAGCATGTCGCCCGCCACGGACAGCGCCGTCACGGCCGCGCTGGGGCCCGGCAGCGGCACCACGTTCAGGCCCGCCGCGCGCACCGCTTCCACCAGGCGGGCGCCGGGGTCGGAGATGCCGGGCGTGCCGGCATCCGATACGTAGGCAATGCGCTCGCCGGCCGACAGCCGTTCGACGATGCGCACGGCGGCTTCGCGCTCGTTGTGCTCGTGGACGGCCACCAGCGGCCGCTGCAGCCCCACGCGGCTCAGCAGCTGGCCGGTGTTGCGCGTGTCCTCGCAGGCGATGGCGTCGGCCAGGCCGAGCACATGAAGCGCGCGCAGCGACAGGTCGGCCACATTGCCGATGGGCGTGGCCACCACGTAGAGCGTGCCCGCGGGGTACGTCTGGCCGGCGGCCAGCTGGGTCCAGTCACTCATGCTTGAGAACTTCCGTTGAATCACTCATTCAAATCCACCACGCAAGCCGGTGTGCGCACGACGACGCAACGCGGCGCGCTGGCCGAAGACCGCGCGCTGGCCTATCTTCAGCGGCAGGGGCTTGTGCCCGTCGTCCGCAATTATCGCTGCAAAGGCGGCGAGATCGACCTGATCATGCGTGCCGCCGACGGTACGCTGGTGTTCGTGGAGGTCCGGCAGCGCCGCGGCCGGGGCTTTGGCGGGGCGGCGCAGAGCGTCACCCCGGCCAAGCAGCGGCGCGTGCTGTATGCGGCGGCGCAGTACCTGGCCACGCTGGACGCCGTGCCGCCATGCCGCATGGACGTGGTGGCGATGGACGCCGGGCGGATCGACTGGCTGCCCGGCGCGTTCGACCTGACGTCGGCCGACGGGACCCGTGATGCAAACGCTGCGTCATAATGCGCGGGATAGTGCAGATGTCACCAGACCATGAGTATTGAAAGTATCGAGCAGCATTTCCTGGACAGTGCCGACACCAAGCGGCTGGCCGCCACGCTGATGGCGCCGCATATCGACGCCGCCGTCGAGCGGATGGTGACGGCGCTGACCAGCGGCAACAAGATCCTGGTGTGCGGCAACGGCGGGTCCGCTGCCGATGCCCAGCACTTTGCCGCCGAACTGATCGGCCGCTTCGAGCGCGAGCGTCCGGGCCTGGCCGCCATCGCGCTGACCACGGACAGCTCGATCCTGACCGCCATTGGCAACGACTACGATTTTCGGTGGTGTTTTCCAAGCAGGTGGAAGCGCTGGGGCAGCCCGGCGACATCCTGCTGGCGCTGTCGACCTCGGGCGATTCGGCCAACGTGGTGGCGGCCGTCCAGGCGGCCCACCAGCGCGACATGGGCGTGGTGGCGCTGACCGGCAAGGGCGGCGGCCGCATTGCCACGCTGCTCGACGAATTCGATATCCACCTGTGCGCGCCCAGCGACCGCACGGCCCGTATCCAGGAAGTGCACCTGCTGACGCTGCACTGCCTGTGCGACGGGATCGACGAAGCGCTGCTGGGCGAAGCATGAAGCCCGGGCGACACAGCGGGGCAGTGGACAGTGGGGCAGAAGTTATCCCCGGATATCCACAAAGCTGCCCACAACCTATGCACAGGAATCGCCATGTCTTCCACAGCCTTATCCACAGGCATGGCAAAAACCTGAATCTGCAACCTGTTTCACGCATCATTTCGGCACCCACCCAGAACCCAAGACCCGCATGACGAACGTGACCATCCAAAAGAAGACCTCTCCCGCCCGCCTGGCCCGTACTGCCGTGACCGTGGCGGCATTGCTGGTATCCGCCACGCAGTTGGCCGGCTGCTTCCCCGTATTGGCCGGCGCCGTGGGCACCGGCGTGGTGATGGCCACCGACCGCCGCCCGACCGGCACGCAGGCGATCGACCGCGGCCTGCAGGTGGAGATCGACAGCACGCTGAGCCAGCGCTACAGCGACAGCCAGGCGCGCGTGAACACGACCGTGTTCAACCGCAAGGTGCTGCTGACCGGCGAGGCCGCAAACGCCCAGATCAAGCAGCAGATCGAGCAGTACGTGCGCGGCCTGCCGAACACGCGGGAGGTGGTCAACGAGCTGGAAATCACGGCTTCGCCGGGCTTCATGACCCGCAGCAACGACACGTACCTGACCAGCAAGGTAAAACGCTGCTGGTGACGGCCGACGGCGTGCCGGCCAACTCGATCAAGGTCACGACCGAGAAGGGCGTGGTGTATCTGCTGGGCGTGGTCACCAACGGCGAAGGTGACAAGGCCACCGACGTGGCCCGCAATGCCAGCGGCGTGCAGAAGGTGGTCAAGGTGTTCGACTACGTGAGCGAAGCCGAGCGCGCCCGTCTGGACCAGGCCGCGTCGTCGCAGAACGGCAACGCCGGCAGCGACGCCGTGGGACGCCGGCGCCGGTGCAGACCGTGCCGGGCAGCCAGCCGAACGCCCCGGTCACGTCGGATGCGCCGGCATCGATGGGCACCTCGGGCGCCACCACCAGCCCGGTGACGGCGCCGCAATCGTCGCCGGTGGCGTTGCCGCCGGGACGCAATCTCCCTGATTTTCTAAGGAAAACGCCATGAAAGCCCTGTTGCGACTCCCGATCTCCCTGCGTTGGATGGCCGGCTTCGCGGCGGGGCTGTGTGCCACGCCGCTGCTGGCACAGTCGCCGGCATCTGCGCCGATGACCTCGGCGCCGGCCGATGCAGGCAAGATGACGATCGAGGTGCAGCGGTCGCGCACCGAGCAGGCCCGCAACCAGGCGGCGTCGTGCGCGGTCTGCCATGGCCCCGACGGCCGGCCGCCGGCCGATAGTCCGGTTCCCCGGCTGGCCGGGCGTCCGCAGGCCGAACTAGTCGAGCTGATGCTCAACTTCAAGAATGGCAAACGTCCCGGCACGGTGATGCCGCAGATTGCCAATGGTTACAGCGACACCGAGATCATCGCCATTTCCGCGTGGTTCGCGGACCAGAAATAGACCGATGCACCGACGATCCGTTTTAAAGGCGGCGCTGGCCGCCACGGCCCTGGGCGGGCTGACCGCGCGGCAGGCACGGGCCGCCGCGCCTGCAAAGGTGGTGGTGGTCGGCGGTGGCTACGGCGGCGCCACGGCGGCGCGCTACCTGCGCACCTGGAGTCGGGGCGCAGTGGACGTCACGCTGGTGGAACCCGATGCCGCATTCGTGTCGTGCCCGCTGTCGAACCTGGTAGTGGCCGGCTTCCGGCAGATGGGCGATATCACGATGCCCTACGACACGCTGGTCAGGCGCCACGGCGTGAAGCACGTGCGCGACACGGCCACGGCCATCGACCTCGGCAAACGTACCGTCCGGCTGGCCGGCGGCGCGACGCTGCCCTATGACCGGCTGGTGCTGTCGCCGGGCGTCGACATGCAGACCAGCGCGATCGAAGGATGGCCTGCCGATGGCGGCGACCAGATCGTCCATGCCTGGAAGGCCGGTCCGCAGACCGATATCCTGCGCCGGCAACTGGCCGCCATGCGCGACGGCGGCATCTTCGCCATCACGATTCCGCTGGCCCCTTACCGCTGCCCACCCGGCCCGTACGAGCGCGCCTGCCTGGTGGCCGACTACCTGAAGCAGCATAAGCCGCGCAGCAAGGTGCTGGTGTTCGACGCCAACCCCGATATCACGTCGAAGGGCGCGCTGTTCCGCCAGGTCTGGGCCACGCGCTACCGGGGCATGATCGAGTACCGGCCGCAGCATGAGACGGTGGGGATCGACCCGGCCAGCCGTACCATCCGCTTCGATGTGCAGGACGACGAACGCGTCGATGTAATCAATCCGTTGCCCCGCAGCGGGCGGGTGCCATTGCAGCGGGGGCCGGCCTGGCGACTGCCAACGGCCGATGGTGCGAAGTGGATTTTCTGACCATGGCCTCAAATGTGGCGCCGGACGTACATGTACTGGGCGACGCCGTCCAGATCGCGCCGCTGATGCCCAAGTCGGGCACCATGGCCAACCAGCACGGCAAGGTGGCCGCGGCCGCAATTCTGCAACTACTGGCCGGCAAGGCGCCCGATCCGGTGCCGCTCTATACCAATACCTGCTACAGCTTCACCTCGTCGACGGAGGCCATCCACATCGCAAGCGTACATCGCTACGATGCCGCCGAGAAGACGATGCTGACCGTGCCGGGGTCTGGCGGGCTGTCGGTGGCGCCGAGCGCGCTGGAAGGCCAGTACGGCCTGGCATGGGCTCGCAGCATCTGGGCCGATATGCTGGGGTAGCGCCGGCATCACAAAACAAAACCGCAGGATCGTGCAATGCTTGGCAGGCGCAGGCTGCTACGCTTGCCATGCCGAACGTCCATCCCCCGAGCCTGGCCATCACAGGGACGCGGCTTTCTCTCAACGATCATGCAAGCCAAAGACCGTCTGCTCGCCCTCGCCATCATCGTGGTCTGGGGTGTCAATTTCGTCATCATCAAGGTAGGTCTGTCCGGCGTGCCGCCGATGCTGCTGGGTACGCTGCGCTTCAGCCTGGTGGTGTTCCCGGCGATCTTCTTCATTCCGCGCCCACGCATTCCATTGCGGATGCTGGTGGCCTATGGCGCGTCGATCAGCCTGGGCCAGTTCGCCTTCCTGTTCTACGCGATGGCCGTGGGCATGCCGGCCGGGCTGGCGTCGCTGGTGTTGCAGTCGCAGGTATTTTTCACGGTTGCCATTGCCGCGCTGTGGCTCGGCGAGCCGCTGAGGTGGCACAACCTGGCCGGCATGGCGATTGCGGCCGGCGGGCTGGCGCTGATCGGCAGCGGCGCGGCGCACGGGCCGGGCGGCATGACGGTGGCGGGCTTCCTGCTGACCCTGTGCGCCGCGCTGTGCTGGGCGACCGGCAATATCGTGAGCAAGAAGATCGGCCCGGTGGATCTGCTCGGGCTGGTGGTCTGGGGCGCGCTGATTCCCATCGTGCCGTTCGCGCTGCTGTCACTCTGGTTCGAGGGGCCGGCCCGCATCGCCGATGCACTGACCCATGTCTCGGGCAAGGCCCTGTTCGCGGTCGCCTACCTGGCCTTCGCGGCCACGCTCTTCGGCTACACGATGTGGGGCCGCCTGCTGACACGCTACGCGGCCAGCAAGGTCGCGCCGCTGACGCTGCTGGTGCCGGTGGTGGGGCTGCTGTCGGCCCACCTGCTGCTGGGCGAAGACCTGGCGGCGGCGCAGTGGGGCGGCGCCGTGGTGGTGATGGCCGGCCTGCTGCTGAACGTATTCGGCAACCGGCTGTGGCCGGGCAGTGCGCTGGCACGCCGATAGCGGCAGATCGGGGATCGGACTCCGGCCGATCCAAGGGTTAACCCGCAATAAGGCGACAATTCCCACCGGATTTGTGCATATCGTTATCACTGTCGCGTCCGTATACCTGCCTTGACTTCAGGCAAAATAGCGGACTGGCCGCATACGCCCGGGAGCCCTCACCGATCACCGCAGGGCGCTCCTGAGAAGCCCGCCCCAACGGCGGCCAGCGCGCGCCGCGCCGTGGAGCAATCCGAGCGCAGGCATTTGCCGTCCCCACGGCTCTCATTCAGTTTGGAGCACAACACATGAAGCAGTTTGTCATCGCCGCCGCGCTGCTGGCCGCCGCTGCGTCCGCGCACGCCGCCGTCGACGCCGCCAAGGCCCAGGCCATCGCCAACAAGAACGCCTGCATGGGCTGCCACCAGGTGGACAAGAAGCTGGTTGGCCCGGCCTACAAGGACGTGGCTGCCAAGTACAAGGGCGACAAGGACGCCCTGACGAAGCTGTCGGCCAAGGTGAAGAACGGCGGATCGGGCGTCTGGGGCCCGGTGCCGATGCCGGCCAACGCCGCCGTCAGCGACGCCGACATCAAGACCGTGGTGGAGTGGATCCTGGCCGGCGCACCGGCCAAGTAATCCGGGCTCTCGCCTGGGCGGGCAGCCGGCGGTGCCGGCGGCTCGCCGCGTTGAACGTATTCGCATAATGCATGCATGGGCCGGCAACGCACCGGCACGGCAGGGGTCGACAGGAAACCGGGTAGTACGGGAACACAGCAAGATGAACGCAAAACGACGAGATGTACTGCGGATGACCGCCGTGCTGTCGCTGATGGCCGCCACCGGCCTGATCAGCGAGGCACAGGCCGCGGAATGGAACAAGACCGCCTTTGACGGCAAGAGCGTGGCCGACGTGATCAAGGCCCTGGGCGGCAGCGGCACCGAGAAGAGCAGCGCCATCGTGTTCAACGCCCCGGACATCGCCGAAAACGGCGCCGTGGTGCCGGTAGCGGTGACCAGCAACATCCCGGACACCGAGCAGATCGCCATCCTGGTGGAAAAGAACCCGAACACGCTGGCGGCCGATTTCACGATCCCGGCCGGCACCGAGCCGTTTGTGTCCACGCGCGTGAAGATGGGCCAGACGTCGGTGGTGCATGCCGCGGTCAAGGCCGGCGGCAAGTGGTACGTGGCATCGAAGGAAATCAAGGTCACGCTGGGCGGTTGCGGCGGCTGAGCGCCGCCGGACCGTTGCACCGTTCGAGACCAGATTTCCAGATAACTGCTGACAGGAGAAGCACATGGCAGACCCGATGCGCGTTCGCGCCACCGAAAACGGCGGCGTCGTCGACGTCAAGATTCTGATGAAGCACGACATGGAAACCGGCCAGCGCAAGGATTCGGCCGGCAAGACCATCCCGGCCTGGCATATCCAGACCGTGGTGGCATCGTGCAAGGGCAAGGAAGTGTTCCACGCCCAGTTTGGCGCGGCGGTGTCCAAGGACCCGTTCCTCAACTTCAAGTTCAAGGGCGGCGCCAAGGGCGACAAGGTCACCGTGACCTGGGTCGACAACCGCGGCGACAAGCGCACCGACGAAGCCACCATCGCCTGATGGCCCGATAGCGGCGAAGGAGAAGCAGCATGCGTCGAGCATTCATTCGCGCCACGGCGGCACTGGCCGCCATCGGGCTGACCGCCAGGGCAGCGGCCCAGCAAGCCCCGGCAGCCACGTCCGCAGCGGGGGCAAGGGCCGCGTCAAGGTGGTGTACCAGCTGTCGGACGGCATCGACCAGGCCGTGCGCGCGATGTCGAACCTGCGCAATCACCTGAACGGCGCGCCCGATACCAAGATCGTGGTCGTGGCGTTCGGCTATGGCGTGGATTTTCTGGTGGAAGGCGCCAAGGACGCGCGCGGCAACACGTTCGAGGCCGCCGTGGCGGCGCTGACGTCGTCGGGCGTGGAATTCCACGCCTGCCGCAACACGCTGACCGCGCGCCGGATTTCCGAGCAAAGCCTGCTGATGGACGCCAAGGTGGTGCCTGCAGGCGTGGTGGAAATCGCCCGCCTGCAGTTCGACGAAGGCTACGCCTACATCAAGCCGTGATGGATCGGCCGGGTGGCCGCGCGCCGTCGCGGTTTGCCCGGGCCGACTGACAAGCCGTCCGGCAACGAGCCGCCGGACCCGCACAAGAAGGCCATCCGTCCGCCCGCCATGCGGCGCGATGGCGAGGAGAAGCCCCAATGGTTACCGTGCGCAACATCCGCCGTCTGCGCCGCACCGTGGCCCCCGCGCTGGTCGCGCTGGGCGCCTTGGCTGCCGCCGTCACCGCGACGCTGTCCGGCCCCGCGCTGGCGCAGGACAATACCGCCGAGGAAATCGCCAAGTACCGCCAGATGCTGGCCGAAGGCAATCCCGCCGAACTGTGGGAAGCCGCCGGCGAGGAACTGTGGAAGAAGCCGGCCGGCCCCAAGAACGCATCGCTGGAGCAGTGCGACCTGGGCAAGGGCCCCGGCGTGACCAAGGGCGCCTACGCCGAGCTGCCGCGCTACTTCAAGGACGCCAACAAGGTGATGGACCTGGAGCAGCGCCTGGCGTATTGCCGCGTGACGCTGCAGGGCCTGACGCAGGAAGAGGCCACGAAGAATCCGTTCGCATCGACGGGCAAGCCGTCGGACATCGAGCGCCTGGCCGCCTTCCTGACCGGCGAGTCGCGTGGCGTGAAGATGAACGTCCAGCTGTCGCATCCGGAAGAAAAGCGCGTCTACGCCCTGGGCCAGAAGATGTTCTTCTACCGTGGCGGCGCCTATGACTTTGCCTGCGCCACCTGCCATGCGGTGGACGGCCAGCGCATCCGCCTGCAGGACCTGCCGAACCTGATGACCCAGAAGGGCGCCCAGGCCGCGTACACCACGTGGCCGGCGTATCGCGTGTCGCAAGGCGAGGTCCGCACGATGCAGCATCGCCTGTACGACTGCCTGCGCCAGCAGCGATTCCCCGAACCGGCCTACGGCTCCGACGTGATTACCGCCCTGACGATGTTCCTGGCGAAGAATGCGAACGGCGGCACGTACGACGGCCCGAACATGAAGCGCTGAGCACGGAGCAGAACAACATGAAGACACTCCATACGATGGCACTGGCCGCGCTGGCGCTGGCCGCCTCGGGCGGGTCGGGCGCCCACGCGCAGACCGCCGCCAAGGGCGCCAAGGCCGATAAGCCTGTGAAGGTTTCCGACGCCGACGTGCGCCAGATGATCGAATCGTCGTTCACGTCGAAGGGCCCGGCCACGGTAGAAGGCGTGATCAACCAGGACGCCACGCAGAAGGCCTGCAGCCAGTACCCCGACCGCCTGCACGTGCCGGCCGCCGTGGCGAAAAAGGTCGAGGCCACCGAGCTGAAGCAGGTGAAGTACCCGGCCGACAACAACTTCATCGGCGACTGGAAGGAAGGCGAGAAGATCGCCCAGAACGGCCGTGGCATGCAGTTTTCCGACCAGGTGGGCGCGCCCAACGGCGCCAACTGCTACGCCTGCCACCAGCTGACCAAGGCCGAGATCTCGTTCGGCAATATCGGCCCGTCGCTCTACAACTACGGAAAGCTGCGCGGCAATTCGCCGGACGTGGTGCGCTACACGTGGGGCAAGATCTGGGATTCGAACGCGTACAGCGCGTGCTCGAACATGCCGCGCTTTGGCCACAAGGGCATCCTGACCGAACAGCAGATCCGCGACGTGATGGCGCTGCTGCTGGACCCGGCCTCGCCGGTCAACCAGTAAGGCCGGCGTGATGCGGGCGCGGCGTCTGGCGATGACGTGGCTGCTGGCCGTGCTGGGCATGGCCGGCGTATTCGCGCATGCCGCCGAGGTTGGCGACATCATCCACCTGCCCGATGTCACGCTGCTCGACGGCCGCACGGTGCCCGCCTCGCAATGGGCGGGCAAGCCGGTGGTCATCGAGTTCTGGGCGTCGTGGTGCCCGTTCTGCGCGTTGCAGAACCCGCGCCTGCAGGCGCTCTACGACAAGACGCGCCGCACGAAGCTGCTGGTGCTGACCATCAGCATCGACAAGCAGCCGCAGGACGCGGTGGCATACCTGAAACAGCGCGGCTACTCGTTCCCCGCCGCGATCGACTCCGACGCGCTGCGCCGCGCGTTCGGCGCCCGCAAGGGCCTGCCCGAGCTGTACGTGCTCGATGGCCGGGGCCGCGTGGTGCAGAAGGAAGTCGGCGAGATGATCGACGACGACGTGGCCGCGCTGGCGCGCTACGGGAAGCCATAAGGCCATAGCCGGACACCGGCGAATCAACGGATAACAGCATGAACCGACGCGAGTTCCTGCAGGTGCTGGCCGTGGCCGGCGCCGGAGGCATGACATTTCCCGGCGGCGACGCCCAGGCGGCCCAGGCCGCCGCGCGGCTCTACGACGTGCCGCGCTTCGGTAACGTCCACCTGCTGCACTTCACCGATTGCCACGCGCAGCTCAGGCCCGTGCATTTCCGCGAGCCGAGCATGAACCTGGGCGTGGCCGACTGGGCCGGCAAGCCGCCGCACCTGGTGGGCGATGCCTTCCTGCGTCAGTACGGCATCCCGGCCGGCAGCGCCACCGCGCACGCCTTCACGTATCTCGATTTCACGGAAGCGGCGCGCCGCTACGGCAAGGTGGGCGGGTTTGCGCACCTGTCGACGCTGATCCAGCGCATGAAGGCCAGCCGGCCCGGCGCACTGCTGCTGGACGGCGGCGATACCTGGCAGGGCTCCGCCACGGCTCTCTGGACCAAAGGCCAGGACATGGTTGACGCCGCGCTGCAGCTCGGTGTCGACGTGATGACGCCGCACTGGGAGATGACGCTCGGCGCGGAGCGTGTGAAGCAGATCGTCGACAACGATTTCAAGGGCAAGGTGTCGTTCCTGGCCCAGAACGTGAAGACCAACGACTTCGGCGATCCGGTCTTCGATCCTTACGTCATTCGGGAAATGAATGGTGTGCCGGTGGCCATCATCGGCCAGGCGTTTCCGTACACGCCCATCGCCAACCCGCGCTACCTGGTGCCGGACTGGACCTTCGGCATCCAGGAAGAGAACCTGCAGCAGGTCATCGACGAAGTACGCACCAAGGGCGCGAAGGTGGTGGTGCTGCTGTCGCACAACGGCATGGATGTGGACCTGAAGCTGGCGTCGCGCGTGCGCGGGCTCGACGCCATCCTGGGCGGCCACACGCACGACGGCGTCCCGATTCCAGTGCCGGTCAAGAACGCCGGCGGCGTCACGCTGGTGACCAACGCCGGATCGAACGGCAAGTTCCTGGGCGTGCTGGACTTCGACGTGCGCAACGGCAAAGTGGCCGATTTCCGATACAAGCTGCTGCCAGTCTTCGCCAACTACCTGCCGGCCGATCCCAAGATGAACGCGCTGATCGAGAGGGTGCGCGCCCCGTACGAAAGCAAGCTGGGCGAAGTGCTGGCCGTGAACCGGGGCCTGCTGTACCGGCGCGGCAACTTCAATGGCACCTTCGACCAGCTGATCCTGGATGGCCTGATGGCCGTGCAGGACGCCCAGATCGCATTTTCGCCAGGTTTCCGCTGGGGCACCACACTGCTGCCGGGCGAGAACATCACGATGGAAGCGCTGATGGACCAGACCGCCATCACATACCCGTACACCACCGTGACCCAGATGACGGGCGAAACGATCAAGACCATCCTCGAGGACGTGGCCGACAACCTGTTCAACCCCGACCCGTACTACCAGCAGGGCGGCGACATGGTGCGCGTGGGCGGCCTGCAATACACGATCGACCCGAACCAGTCGATGGGCACGCGCATCACCGACATGCGGCTGGCCGGCCAGCCGCTGGACGCAAGCAAGACCTACAAGGTAGCCGGCTGGGCCCCGGTGTCGGAAGAAGCCCGCCAGACCGGCGGCGCCCCGATCTGGGACGTGATGGCCCAATGGCTGCGCGCCAGCAAGGAAGTCAGCGCCCGCCCACTGAACCTGCCGACGGTACGCGGCATGGACGGCAACCCGGGCATGGCGGCCGCCTGAGAAGGGTCTGAAGTGTTGGATCCATGCGATTGAAAGGCCGCTCGGGATTCAGCTACAATCAGTCGCGACGGGCCGATAGCTCAGCTGGGAGAGCGCTGCGTTCGCAATGCAGAGGTCGGGAGTTCGATCCTCCTTCGGTCCACCAGGATTTCTCTTGTAAAACAACGCACTACGTCGAAAGATGTGGTGCGTTGTTTTGCTTTTGAGGGCGGGATTTCTGCACGTTGTCAGGTGGCATGAACACGCGTTTGACTTGGTCCCTCCCGTGCAACAACTCCCGCTGTCCCGTGCTCAGCATTCAAGCGAAATACGATTGATCGCTCCGCATTCCTCCGGTCGCATAGAGGGCGCTCTTCAGCGCACAACCGGAGGAACCCGATGCGGTACGAAAAGCTTGAAAAATCGACCACCTATCCGTTCACCACGCCCGATGCGGAACCCGTTGGTGCCGTGTCGCTGGAAAGCGCGCAAGGCGCAAGCACAAATGCCCCAGGATCGTTCCCCGTAGCGATGACGGGAGACAGCAATGCGTAAAGCCGCTGTCAGACATGGCGATCCTACGACCACCGGCGGCATTGTCCTGGCCTTATCCTCGACGATATTCGACGACGGGAAACGCGTCGCGCTTAGTGGCGATGGCGCGACTTGCGGCCAATGCGATGGCACCTACCGTATTTTCGGAACGGGCAAGGGGATGTCCGAACAGGGGCGGGACGTCGCTATAGACGGTGACTTCGTGCTTTGCCCATGCGGCAAGAATCGGGTCATGGTTGGTGCGGCGCCTGGGATATTTCTTCAAGTCGGCGATCCACCAGATTCCCCTGCAGCAATGGCAGAACCTTCAAAAACTGTCGCTCATCCGCCTGCGCCGTTCGACCAACGCGTCCAGATTTTCGATGAACTTTCCGGGCAACCGTTGGCTGGAGTGCGCTACCGGCTGTCAGGTGATGTCCCGACGCTCGAAGGTATTACGGACGAATCCGGGATGACTGAACGCGTCGCGGCTGACCATGCGGCAACGATTACCGTTGAAATCTTTGGCGAGGGGCGCTGATGCAACCGATCAAGACAATTCGCACTCGATTGACGCCCACAGCCGACCGTGTTCCCGTCAAAGTTTATCTGCTGCGCCCAAAAGGCACCCTGTATTGGGGCGGTGCCGGCCTTGACGGCGACTACATTTCGTTGACCGCTAGAGCTTTTCAAAATGCAGGAGTAACCGACTTCAATCTGGGGCTTACCAATAGCGCGACAAAAACAAGATTTAGAGCTTCCGGAACAATATTGGATGCTTTGCGGGCGGGCTCTACGCTGCGGTACGAAGACAACGACGAGTGGACTATCACGTCAGGAATGTCAGCATCAGCCAAGCAATTCAATCTCATCGGCTATAGCTATGGTTCGCTCCTGGCCGCTCAGACCGCAAACTTTTACACTGCTCAAGGTCATGTTGTCGACCATTTGATACTCATAGGCAGCCCTATTGATGCCACGTTTCTGAACAAGCTACGGAAACATCGGGGGATCGGCAAGGTGGTGGTGATGGACCTGAGGGAGCATGGCGATCCGATCTATGCAGGAATGACCCAAGCCGAGCTAGTTGCAGCCGCACCTATTCTCGGTGCCCAAATGGTCGCTGAGGAAGGAAAAGGTCATTTCTACTATGCACATGTAACGACGGACTTGCCGTCGAGGCTAGCCAAACTTGCCGCCAAGATAGTTGCGGAAGGAGTCAAGTAAATTGGCCAAGTGGCTATTTTTGGCTTCCGCAGTGAGCCTGCCAGCCTCATTTGCAGGGCTGGCTCTCTACTATCTGATGGTATCGCCCACGAGGAATAATTTTTTTGTTGGCCCAGCAGGTGCCTACACAGCTGTGGTTCTCCTATTGGACGCCCTTGTCGCCGTCACAGGTCTTGCGGCATTCGTCCGCTTGTTGTGGGCGAGCTCCGGCCAGCGTTTCATGATTTGTGCAATCGCGACGATTTCGCTCATTACGAGCGTGGCACTGCACGCTTTGGCAATGCAAATCTTGGAATCCGGCTTTAACTCACGCGAACCTGAAGCGAGTGTCGGCCTATCCGAGATAGACCACGATCACAGGAAGCTATGACGGACCGACTTCTGAATCTGGCGGCGGCAAGCGTGCGTGGTGTCCTGTTTGGCAGTTTGGGCGGGCTTGTCGTCGCACAACCCGTGCCAAAATGCGGCGAAGACTGCTTTGCCTTTACCGGCGGTCTGGTTGTCGGCGGGGCTTTCGCCGGCGCATGTATTTTTGTGGGCCTTGTCGTACTGTGCCGCGGTCATGGAAGCTGGCTGGCATGGCTTGGTATTGCACTGCTCTGCGTAACACTTGCGGTCAGCGCTAAATTGGCCACGCTAAGCCGCTTCTCGCAAATGCGTGACAGCCATGGCTCATATCAAATTGATGCACGCCTTTGGGCTATGTGGAACACACAAACGCTCGACCCGCAAGGTTTTATCTCTTTGAACGGAACAATTAGGGTGAAAGACGTTCTTGAAAAAGGACCCTCGTAACCATGGGACGCATCCTTTTCCTGCTAGCCGTCACCTTGATCCCGGCCTCCTTTATTGGCCTGGCCCTTTACTACATCGCCGTAAGGCCGACCAAGAACGACTTTTTGTCGGGCCGGTCGGCTTATATACGGCGGTGGTGCTTCTGCTCGATCTTTTGATCGGGATCGCCGGCCTTGTAGGATTCGTGCATTTGCTATGGGTCAGCCCGCCGAGCGTGGCAAGGCCTGGTTGATTGCAGGGCTCTTTTGGTAGCTCTCGTCGGCACCTATGGCCTGGCAATGCAGATCCTGCGATTTGTACGGCCGCCGATACTGTAACGGCAGAGAGGGCCGCCGGCCTTCTCCCCTGGCCTCGCGCGAGGGTTTTCGCCTTGCGATTCGTAACTTGCACAGGAAATGCTACCGTTGCGGATATCGCTTGCCATCAACACCACCCATGCGCGAACCACCCGCCGCCCCCGCTATCGGCTCCGACACCCTTGACGCCGAGGCCCGCCATCAAGCCGGGCGCAGGTCGACCCTTGTCAGCGTTTTCGTCAACATCGGCCTGACGATTGCCCAGGGTGTCATCGGCATCGTCGCGGGGTCCCAGGCGCTGGTGGCCGATTCGCTGCACTCCCTTTCCGATCTCGTTTCCGATTTTGTCGTGCTGTTTGCCGGCCATCACAGCCGCAAGGATGCCGATACCGATCATCCGTACGGGCATCAGCGCTTCGAGACGGCGGCGTCGCTGGCGTTGGGGGCGCTGCTGCTGGCCGTGGGCGTGGGCATGCTGTGGGCGGCGGTCGGCAAGATCCAGCATCCGGAAGGCGCGCAGCCGGTGCAGTCGGTGGCGCTGTGGGTGGCGCTGGCCGCGCTGGCGGCCAAGGAAGGGTTGTTCCGCTACATGCTGCGCGTGGCCGAGCGGGTCAGGTCGAGCATGCTGGTGGCCAACGCCTGGCACGCGCGGTCCGATGCCGCGTCGTCACTGGTGGTGGCGCTGGGGATTGGCGGCAACCTGCTCGGGTATCACGTGCTCGATCCGGTGGCAGCCATCGTGGTGGGGCTGATGGTGTCGCGCATGGGCCTGCGATTTGGCTGGGATGCGATGAACGACCTGATGGACCGCGCCGCCGACGAAGACGTGGTGACGAGCCTGCGCGACGCGATGCTGGAGACGCCCGGCGTGCTGGGCCTGCATGACCTGAAGACGCGCAAGATGGGCGACATGATCCTGGTCGACGTGCATCTGGAGATCCAGGCCGACCTGACTGTCGAGCAGGGGCACGCGATTGCCACCGAGGCCCGCCGCCGTGCGATGGCGCGCGACGACGTCCTGAATGTCATGACGCACGTCGATCCGGTGAAGGTGCCGCGTGCGCAGACGGTGTCGGGCGGGTCAGCGTAGGTCGCTGCGGCGATACAGGCTCAGGCCGACGGCCAGGCAGGCCAGCATCCCGGCGCAACTGCGGTTGATCCACTGTACGGCGCGGGCCGACAGTGTCCGCATGGCGTGGCGTCCGCCGTAGGCGTAGATCATCATCATCACGACATCCATCGATGCCGCAATCACGGCCAGGATGACGTACTGGATGGCCACCGGCTTGTCCGCGTGGACGAATTGCGGCACGAACGCCGACGTGAACAGGATGGTCTTGGGGTTCGACAGCGCCACGAACAGCGCCCGCAGGAAGGCTGCGCGCCCGCTGGCCGAGGTGGCGTCGGACGTGGCGACCAGCGCCTGGGTGGGCGCGCGCCACATCGAGACGGCCAGGTAGAGCAGATACGCCGCACCAATCCATTTGACTGCCGTGAACAGGTGCTCGGATGCCTGCAGCAGCGCGCCAAGCCCACAGCCGACGGCGCCGATCAGGATCAGGTCGGCCAGCGCCGCGCCGGCGATGCCGCACGCTGCCACGCGCATCGGGCGGGTGGCGCCGTTGCTCAGGGCCAGCAGCATGGTCGGGCCGGGGGTGACCATGACCGCAGCCACAGCGACCAGGTAGAGAGACAGGGTCGTGCTATCCATCGAACGCTCCGGGAGGCGCCGCTTGGGCGAGGCGCCAGTGTGAGCCGATTCGCGCCGATATGCACGCGCTTCCTGTGGACAACTGCGTGTACAAGTCCGGGGCAGGCCTGGGGCCGGCTGTGGGGCGGCTGTGGGACGTATACGTACAACATGGCACGTATACGTCCGCGCCCGCGCGCCAGGCTGAGATTACCCCCGGCCGTCCACGTATACGCCGCAGGGTTGCCCATAGGGTTATCTGTCTTGCAAGCCTATGATCCGAAAGGGGAAAACGGGGTTATCCACGACCGGGGGCAGTGTTAACCATTACTACTACTATTTATGTATACGTAAACAATACAGGTATACGTATACGGACCATTGCGCGGGACGATCTGGCGCCCTAGCGCGGCACCTTGAATGCCTTGCGGGCGCGCTGTACCAGGCTGCGCGTGGTGCAGCCGTCCATATGGTCGTTGACCAGCCCCATGGCCTGCATCAGCGCGTACATCGTGGTGGGGCCGACGAACTTCCAGCCGCGCTTCTTGAGATCCTTCGACAGGGCCGTCGATTCCGGGCTGATCGCCATCGTGCGCAGCACCTCGGGGTCAGCGTCTTGGGCCGACTTTTGGGATCGGGTTCGAACTTCCAGAAATAGGCGGCCAGCGACGGCTCGGTCTTCAGCAGTTCCTGCGCGCATCGGGCGTTGTGGATGGCCGCCTCGATCTTGCCGCGATGGCGCACGATGCCGGCATCGCCCAGCAGGCGCTCCACGTCGCGCTCCGTAAAGCGGGCAACCTTGTCGATCTCGAAATTGGCGAACGCCTTGCGGAAGGCCTCGCGCTTGCGCAGGATGGTCAGCCAGCTCAGGCCCGACTGGAATCCCTCCAGGCACAGCTTCTCGAACAGCCGCCGGTCGTCGTCCACCGGAAAGCCCCACTCGTTGTCGTGATAGTGGCAGTAGTCCTCCAGATCACCGCACCAGCCGCAGCGTACCTGGGTCTGCGGCGCGGACTTCGTCGTCATTCGCCTTCGCTCCTTTGTCGATGGCGCACACGGGCGCCGCAGCGATCATGCGCCCGGAACACCACGCCGTAAAGACCGTAGCTGGCTGCTTCCGGACATCCAACTGCCAAATTGACGCCGAATGCAAGCCCGGAAAGCGGGCGCAAAAAAGCCAGCCCGGAGGCTGGCTTTCGGGGTACAGCGGCAAGACAGGGCGGTCAGGCCAGCTTCTTGCCCGTGCGGTCGTGCATGAACGCCAGCGCCACCAGGCTGATGGCCGCGGCGACGATCACATAGAAGGCCGGGGCCAGCTTGTTGTGCGTCGATTCGATCAGCCAGGTGACGATCAGCGGGGCGAAGCCGCCGAAGATCGTCACGGCGAAGTTGTAGGCCAGCGACAGGCCGGTGGAGCGCACTTCGGTCGGGAACTGCTCGGCCAGCACGGCCGGCGCCGGGCCCGTGAAGGCGGCCAGCAGGATGCCCAGGACGATCTGCACCTGCAGCAGCGTGCTGGTAGTCGGCGACACGTTGAGCCAGTGGAACAGCGGATAGGCCAGCACCAGGATGGCCAGCGCCACCACGCTCAGCATGCGCTTGCGGCCGACGCGGTCGGACAGCATGCCCATCAGCGGGCACAGCACCAGGATGATGGCGCCGCAGATCGCCGTCGACTGGAACGTGGCGCCCAGCGGCAGGCCCAGCTGCTGCTTGGCGTACGACGGCATGTAGAACACCAGCACGTAGGTGCAGACCGTCCACAGGATGGTCACGCCCAGGCCGGCCAGCACTTCGCGCGGATGGTCGCGCAGCACCTGCGACAGCGGCGAGAACTTGACGTTGTTGGCGCGGCGCTCGGCCTGGCGCTGCTCGAACTCGGGCGGCTCTTCCAGATGCGACCGGATATACATGCCCACCGGGCCGATCAGCAGGCCGAACAGGAACGGGATGCGCCAGCCCCAGGCGTCGATCTGGGCCTGGTCCAGGCCGTTGGTGACCAGCGCGCCCATGGCGGCGCCCAGCATGAACGAAATGCCCTGGCTGGCCTGCTGCCAGCTGGCATAGGCGCCGCGCTCCTCGTCGGGCGCATGCTCGATCAGGAACGCCGTGGCGCCGCCAACTTCGCCGCCGGCCGAAAAGCCCTGGATCAGGCGGGCCAGCACGATCAGCGCCGGGGCCCACAGGCCGATCGATTCGTAGGTGGGGCCAGGCCGATGATGGCCGTGCCCAGCGCCATCAGAAGGATGGTCAGCGTCAGCGCGGCCTTGCGGCCCACGCGGTCGGCGTAGACACCCAGCACGATGGCGCCCACCGGACGCATGAAGAAGCCCACGCCGAACGTGGCCACGGTCAGCAGGAACGACGTCAGGTCGTTGCCGGTGGGGAAGAACAGCTTGGCGATGATGACCGCGAAGAAGCTGTAGACGGTGAAGTCGAACCATTCCAGGCCGTTGCCGATGGTGGCGGCGATAATCGCGCGTCGTCGGGTGGCTTTGGACAGGTCGTTGGCGGATGCTGCGGTAACGGACATGTGGCTTGCTACAACAATGAAAGAACCGGTGGATGCCCCCGCCAGTGTGCCCCGGCGGTGACGCAAGCCAGCATCTTAAGCGATTCCTTACATCGATTTGTCATGCGGATGTTGGCGGCGGGGTCGGCCATGCATCACCCGATGCCGGACGCTATCCGGCGCCGTGCCCGTGATGGGTGGGGGCGTGCGGCGTCTGGGTGGGAGCGGCGAGGTCGAGGGGGCGATGTCCCGCACCGGCGCCGGGCGCTTGCGCGTGAACCACAGCCAGGCGGCGCTGGCCAGCCAGCCGGTGACGAACACGGTGTCGCCGGCGTGGTTCAGCAGGGCAGAGGCCGATGGGGTGCCGAAGACGCTGGCCAGCATGTCCGCCGGCAGGCGTGCGACGATCCACAGCAGCACGGCCGGGCCGCTGCCGTAGACGCCGGGCTGCCACCACAGCGCGTGGGGCAGGGCGTGCAGGGGATCGAATCGCTTGGACACGGGCTTTCTCCGGCGGATGCGTCGGCCGCATCTCTGGAGCACATCATAGGCCGATTCATGTTACGGCCGCTGTCGGTGTTTCGGGAAATCGCGCAGGGTGTGTGCGGTATCCAACGCCCAGCACGCAGGGCCCGCCGAACCTTCAAGTTTTTTGCAGGACTTGTCCGCAAAAGCCATGCGTCACGGCGTGACATCTTTGCCAGACTGGATCCATTGGATAAATCCGCTGAACGGCTGAAGGCCTGACGCCATGACCCCTCTGTTACCCGCCATCTATGTGTCTCACGGATCGCCGATGCTGGCGATCGACCCCGGCCCCACCGGCGCCGCCTTCGACGCGCTGGGCGTGCGCCTGCGCGCGCTGAAGCCCAAGGCCGTGCTGGTGATCTCCGCGCACTGGATCTACAGCACGCTGGCCGTCGGCACGCGTACCCGGCAGGAAGCCTGGCACGACTTCGGGGCTTTCCGCGCGAACTGTACGCGCTGCGCTATGACGCCCCGGGCTCGCCCGACCTGGCCGCGCGCGTGAAGTCGCTGATCGAGGCCGCCGCCATCCCCGGCGCCGGCTTCGTGGCGGAAGACGAAGACCGGCCGCTCGACCACGGCGCCTGGATGCCGCTGCGCCATTTCTTCCCCGACGCCGACGTGCCCGTGGTGCAGCTGGCTTTCAACCCGTACCTGAGCCCGGCCACCCAGATCGAGATCGGCCGCGCGCTGGCGCCGCTGCGCACGGAAGGCGTGCTGGTGATCGGTTCGGGCAGCTTCACCCATAACCTGCAGGAAGTGTTTGGCGGCGGCGAACGCAAGGCCCAGCACGGCCCGGAGACCGAGCCATATGTGGATGCCTTCCGTGGCTGGATGGCCGACGCGCTGAACGAGGCGCTGGCCACCGGCGACACAGGCCGGATTGCCGACTATCGTACCCAGGCGCCGTTCGCGCGCCGGGCCCATCCGACGGACGAGCACCTGCTGCCGTTCTACGTGACGCTGGGCGCGGCCATCGGCGCGGATGCCAAGGCCGGCCAGGACGCCAGCGTGGCCCGCGTGGCCGACGAGGTCACCTACGGCGTGCTGGCCATGGACACCTTCGTGTTCGACGGCATCGGCACGGGCCACGCACCGCTGCCCAGGGCCGCCTGACGGTCGCTGGACCGCTGTCTCAGGTCGTCAGGTCGTCAGGTAGCGCCGCACCGACCGCGCGCCGAACAGCGCGATGTAGCCCATTGTCAGCGCCACCACGGCGATGCCGACGCGCAGATCGGCCAGGTGCGCCACGCCGCCGATCAGCACCGGGCCCAGCAGCAGGCCCACATAGGCGAAGCGCGCCACGCGGGCGATGGCTTCGGCGGCGGTCACGCCGGGCAGGCGCGACGCCGCCACGAAGAAGATCGGCACCATGTTGGCGGCGCCCAGGCCCATCAGGCTGAAGCCCACCAGCGCGGCCACCGGCCAGGGCACGGCAATGGCCAGCGCGATGCCGGCAAAGCCGGTCCAGGCGCTGCCGGTCAGGGTGCGCGCATCGCCAAAACGGGCCCGCAGGCGGTCGCCGCCGAAGCGGCCGCAGGCCATGCCGCCAGAGAAGGCCGCGTAGCCGAAGCTGATCCAGGCCAGCGGCGCGTCGGCCACCTCGCGCATGTAGACCGTGGTCCAGTCATACATCGCGCCTTCGCCGACCAACCCCAGGAACGCCATCAGGCCCAGCAGCCACAGCCCGCGTGTGGCGTGATCCTTGTGATGGTCCGCCGTGGGCAGTACCGGATGGTCCGCCAGCAGCCCGCGATGGGAGCCAAGCGCCACGGCGGCCGTCAGGGCCGCGATCAGCGCGGTGTGCACTAGCGGCGGTACCTGCAGGCTCAGCATCAGCCCGCCGAATGCCGCGCCGATCATGCCGCCCAGGCTGAACATGCCGTGCAGCGCAGACATCACGGGCCGGGTGCTGCGGCTGGCCTCGACCGTGGCGGCCTGCGCGTTCATGCCGACGTCGAACATCGCGTTGGCCATGCCGAATACCAGCAGCGCGGGCAGCAGCAGCGCGAAGCTGGGCATGGCCAGGATCATCAGCGTCATGCAGGCAAAGGCGACACCACCGAGCATCGAAGCCCGCGCACTGCCCATCTTGCCCACCCAGCGGCCCACCGGCCCCATCACCAGGATCGCGCCGCCGGCCACGGCCAGCATGGCCAGCGACAGCATCGCGTCGGACAACCCGAAGCGTGCCTTGATGGTGGGAATGTGGACGCCCCAGGTGGCAAACGTGGCGCCATTGGCGAAGAAGAGCGCCATGGTGCCGCGCGTGGCGCGCGAGACGGCCGACGGCGAGGGGACAGGAGCGGAGACGGGGGGCGAAGTGGTTTCGATCGAGTAATCAGACATCAGGACAACCGGTACAGCCGGTACAACAAGACAACAGGTCGGAAGAACTCAGGCGGGCGCGGCGCCGGGACGCAACAGGCCGCGCTGGTGCAGGGCAAACGCAAACGCACCCAGCGCGCCCACGGCCAGCGCCACCATGACCCACAGCATCAGCCAGTAGCCACCGGCCACGCGCCAGAGCAGGGCGCCGATCCACGGCGCGGCGGCCTGCATCAGCAGCACCGGGGTCATCATTAACCCGTTCAGCGTTGCATAGTGATGACGCGAGATCAATTCCGGCATGGCCATCGCGCGCAGCATCGTATTGACGCCATTGGCGCAGCCGTAGCCCACCGCCGCCAGCATCAGCCAGTAGCCGTCGCCCAGGGTCAGGCACAGCAGGCCCAGGCTCATGACGATATAGACGGGCATCGACAGCCGCACCGGATGGTCGATGGGCAGCCGCGCCATGGCCAGCCGGCCCGCCACCTGCGCCGGACCGATCAGGGCGGCGACGATCAGTTGCTGGCCCACCGGCATGCCCTTCTCGGTCAGCATCGGAATCAGATGGGCGCCCAGCAGCGAAGCGATGACGGCGGTGGCCGTGAAGGCCATCACCACGGCCCAGAACACCGGCTGGCGCAGCGTGGTGCGGGCAATGCCGGGCGAGGCGGCGCCGCTCAGCGGGGTGCTGGCGTGCGTATAGCTGGGATGCACCGCATAGCGCAGCCGCGCATGCAGCGGGGCGCAGACGAACAGGTTCAGCGCGGCGAAGATGACCAGCGTCTCGCGCCAGCCCAGATGCAACACCAGCCACTGTCCGATCGGGATGAAGATCGTGCTGGCAAAGCCGGCGAACAACGTCACCTGGACGATCGGCTTCTGGTAGCCGTCGCCGAACGCCTGCCGCAGCACCACGAAGGCCGGCTCGTAGAGCGTGGACGCCATGGCCAGCCCCAGTGGAATCCACATCAGCAGGAACAGCGCCGGCGACGGGCACCAGGCCCACAGCAGCAGCCCGATGGCGGCCAGTACCGACCCGATCCCCATGACCCTGCGCGCCGGCACGCGGTCGAGCAGGCGTCCCACCGCGAACGAGCACATCGCCCACACCAGCAGCCCCAGCGAGAACCCGCCCGCCAGGAACGGCTTGCCGTAGCCCAGTGCATCGTGCATCGGGCCGATGAAGACGGTGAACGTGAAGTACAGCGTGCCCCAGCTGATGATCTCGGTGATGCCGAGGGTCCAGATGATCTGGCGGGGCGAGAGTGGGGCCGGCGGTGCAGCAGAGGATTCGGGGGCAGCGGAAGCGGTCATGGCGCGCCCGGCGCAATTGGGGGGCGCCGGTGGCGGTGCGGTGAGTGGAGCGGAAATTGTATCGGCGCGGCTGCAGGTGAGGGAAGGCGCACGCGGAGGGGTATCAGCCTCCGGAACCGGCGCGGTCCGGCGGGCCTTTCAGTTCGACGGTGTTGCCATCGGGGTCCTTCACGTAGATCGATGGCCCCTGGCCTTCGGCGCCATAGCGGCTTTCGACGGGCGGTGCATCGACATGATGAATATTCAGATGCTTAAAAATTGATTGGGCATCGAACGGATCGATACGCAGGCAGAAATGGTCGAGATTGCGGCCTTCCGTACCCGGCCCTGCGCCGCCCGCCTGGCCGATGGGCCCGTCCAGCGATACCAGGTCGATCAGGCTGCCGCCGGCCCGCAACTGGGTCAGGCCGAAGGCCGGCTGCTCCTTTTCCACGGTGCAGCCCAGCACGTCGACATAGAAGCGCAGCAGACGGCCGACATCGGCGGTGCGCAGCACGAGATGGTCGATCCCACGGATGGCGAACATGGCAGGCGGCCGGCTACTTGTGCAGGCCGTCGTACTCGATGACCTTGAGGCTGGCCAGGTCCACGCCGTCCAGGCAGCGCGCATTCACGGCCGCCGTGGGATTGCCCTGCGGGTCGACGGCCTCGGAGTACGGGCCGATGCCGCATTCGGGGCAGAACCGGTGCGCGATCTTCATCGTGTTGAATCGATAGGTCGACGCGTTCCCGTCGGGTGTCTTCAGCCGGAAGTTCGCCTTGGGCACGAACCAGAGCAGGTGGCCGCGACGGCGGCACATCGTGCAGTTGCATTGCAGCACCTGCGTCAGCTCGCCGTCCGCCTCGAAGGCGACGCGGCCGCAGTGGCAGCTTCCCTGGTACGTGGTCATGGTGTCTCCGGTTGATTGTCTGGGGATGAAACCTCTATCGCTGGTAATGCATGTTGTGGTTGCTCCCCTCTCCCGCAAGGCGGGAGAGCAACCGTGTCAAGCAGGCAGTCTGTTCTCCCAGGGTTGGCCGGTTTTAACCATTGTGTTCAGGATCGTCAGGATCTTGCGCATGCAGGCGGTGATGGCAAGCTTGGAGGGTTTGCCAGCCGCTTTCAGGCGTTGATGGAACTCCCGTATGACCGGATTGTGGGAGATGGCGGTAACCGCCGTCATGTACAGGACGTTGCGCACCTCGGTGCGCCCGCCACGGATATAGCGCTGGCCCCGGCGTTTGCCGCTGTCGTCGTTGAATGGCGCCACACCCACCAGCGCCGCGATCTGCTGGCGATTGAGTTGCCCCAGCTCCGGCAGCCGGCCCAGCAGCATGAACACCGTCACCTTGCCAACGCCCGGCATGGTGTCGAGCAGTTCGACTTTCTGCTTCCACGCCTCGCTGGTGCGCAAGGCATGGGTCATATCGATGTCCAGCGTCTTGATCCGCGCGTCCAGCCATTCGATATGCTCCTTCAGGCTCTTGAGGGCCACAACCGGCGCCGTGACGACCCGCGCCTTTTCCTGCGCGCGCATCGTGACCAACTGGCCGCGCCGGTCCAGCAGATCGGCAAATTCGCGCTGAGCCTCGTCGGGCAATGCGCGGACCGGAGGTCGGATCTGCTGGCCAAACCGCGCCAACACATGCGCATCCAACCGGTCCGTCTTGGCCAGGATCCCGCACGCCTTGGCGAAATCCCGCACCTGCCTGGGATTGACCACCACCACCGGCAGGCCCGCGCCAGCCAGCGCGATGCTGACCCGGGTTTCAAAGCCCCCGGTCGCCTCCAGCACGACCCGGTCGATCTGGCCCTGGCCGTTATGCTCGGCCAGGTAGGCCAGCAAAGCGCCGATGCCGGCCTCGTCATTGGTGAACTGGCGGGCTCCCCGTTCGGGAAGCGTGTCAACATCCAGAGTCGTCTTGCTGACGTCGATTCCTACTGCCTTGATATCCATTCGGCTTGTCCCATCCTTGTGTCAATGCGGCGTACTGCCTTACAACCGTTCGGGCTTAGGCTAAACGCTACCAAGAAATGGATGCACCGATCCTCGCTCTCCCTCGAACTTGGGCTGTCGCCCAGAGCATGGGGCCATCGATCTGGTGCATCCAAACCGAATTGTGCGACATACAAGGGGCTGGGGGTGAGGGCAAGCCTTACAAGACGCGATGGCGGACATTTGAACCGCCGTGCCCTCACCCCGACCCCTCTCCCACTTCATGGGAGAGGGGAGGCGAACCCCCAACACCCCAATCAAGCCGCCTGTTGCCCGGCCTGCGGGTCGCGGAACAGCTTCAGCAGCCGGTCCCACTTGCCGCGGGCGGCCTTGAGGTTGTTTTCCTTGACGTGGCCGAAGCCGCGGATGTCGTCGGGCACGTTGGCCAGCTCCACGGCGGTGCCGTGGTTGGCGGCCGTCAGGCCCTTCGACAGTTCGTCCAGCAGCGACCGGTACTCGCCGATCAGCGCGCGTTCGGTGCGGCGTTCCTCGGTCTTGCCGAAGATGTCGAGCGCGCCGCCGCGCAGGCCCTTGAGCTTGGCCAGGATGCGGAACAGCGTCATCGTCGACGGACCGAAGCGCCGCTTGACCAGGTTGCCCTTGTCGTCGCGCTTGGCCATGGTCGGCGGCGCCAGCCAGAAATTCAGCTGGTAGTCGCGGCCCGGCTCGCCCTCGAACTGCGCGCGCAGCTTGTCGAGGAAGATCGGGTCCGTGTACAGGCGCGCCACTTCGTACTCGTCCTTGTACGCCATCAGCTTGGCCAGGTTGCGCGCGGCCGCTTCGGTCAGCGGCAGCGGCTTGCCGGCGCCCACCAGCGCGCTTTCAGCAGCCCGCACGCGGTTCACGGCTTCGCGGAACTGCGCGGCGTAGGCGGCGTCCTGGTACTTCGTCAGCAGGTCCACGCGGTTGGCGATCAGCTTTTCCAGCAGCGCGCCGCTCGACGTCGGCAGCTTCACCACGTCGGCGCCCTCGGTCTGCGTCTTGAGCTTGCCGGTCAGCGACAGCACGTGATCCGGGTCGTGCGCCATGTGGCGGCCCCAGTCGAACGCGGCCTTGTTCTTGTCGACCGATACGCCGTTAAGCTCGATGGCGCGCTCCAGCGCTTCGAGCGACAGCGGGATCCAGCCCTTCTGCCACGCATAGCCCAGCACCAGCGGGTTGGTGTAGATCGTGTCGCCCAGCAGCGCCACGGCCAGCGCGCTGGCGTTGATGAAGTCGCACTGCTCGCCCACGGCGTTGCGGATGTCCTGCTCTGCCGACAGGCCCGGGAACTGCCACTTCGGGTCCTTGATGAACGCGGCGGTCGGGGTTTGCGCGGTGTTCACCACGGCACGTGTGCGGCCCGACTGGGTCTTCGAGATGACTTCGTCGGTGGCCGACACGATGGCGTCGCAGCCGATCACCAGGTCGGCCTCGCCCATGGCGATGCGCGTCGCGTGCAGGTCATCGGGCCTGGCGGCGATCTGCACGTGCGACAGCACCGCGCCACCCTTCTGCGCCAGGCCGGCCATGTCGAGCACGGTCACGCCCTTGCTTTCCAGGTGTGCCGCCATGCCCAGCAGGCCGCCGATCGTCACCACGCCCGTGCCGCCCACGCCGGTCACCAGGATGCCGTACGCGCGGCGCATGTCGGGCAGCGCAGGCAGCGGCAGGTCAGGCAGGCCGCTCATCGAGATGCCATTGGCCTTGGGCTTGCGCACCTGCGCGCCTTCGGCCGTGACAAAGCTCGGACAGAAGCCGTTCACGCACGAGAAATCCTTGTTGCACGACGACTGGTTGATCTGGCGCTTGGTGCCCAGTTCGGTTTCGAGCGGTTCCACCGACAGGCAGTTCGACTTGACCGAGCAGTCGCCGCAGCCTTCGCAGACGGCGTCGTTGATGAACGCGCGCTTTGCCGGATCGGGGAAGGTGCCGCGCTTGCGGCGGCGACGCTTCTCGGTGGCGCAGGTCTGGTCGTAGATCAGGATCGTGCAGCCCGGCACCTCGCGCAACTCGCGCTGGATCGTGTCCAGCTGTTCGCGCGGATGCACGGTCAGCCCTTCGGGCAGCTTGATCCCGCCGTTGTACTTCTCGGGCTGGTCCGTGACGATGACGATCTTCTTCGCGCCCTCGGCGGAAACCTGGAACGCGATGTCCTGCACCGACAGCTGCCCGTCCACGGGCTGGCCGCCGGTCATGGCCACGGCGTCGTTGTAGAGGATCTTGTAGGTGATGTTCACGCCGGCCGCGATCGATGCGCGGATCGCCAGCAGGCCCGAATGGAAGTAGGTGCCGTCGCCCAGGTTGGCGAACACATGCTGGTCGCCGGCAAACGGCGCCTGGCCGATCCAGGCCACGCCTTCGCCGCCCATCTGGCTGAACGTGCTGGTGCTGCGGTCCATCCACACCGTCATGTAGTGGCAGCCGATGCCGGCCAGCGCACGCGAGCCCTCGGGCACGTTGGTCGACGTATTGTGCGGGCAGCCCGAGCAGAACCAGGGCTTGCGCTCGGCGGCCACGCGCGGCGTGGCCAGCGCGCGTTCCTTGGCATGGATGATGGCCAGGCGCGATTCGATGCGCGCGCGGATATCGGCGGGCAGGTCGAACTTTTCCAGGCGCGTGGCGATGGCCTTGGCGATGATCGCCGGCGATAGTTCGTAGTGCGCCGGCAGCAGCCAGTTGTTCTGCGGGATCGACCATTCGCCGCCCGCGTTGTCGCGCTCGTCGAACTTGCCGTAGACCTTGGGGCGCACGTCGTCGCGCCAGTTGTACAGCTCTTCCTTGAGCGCGTACTCCATGATCTGGCGCTTTTCCTCGACCACCAGGATTTCCTGCAGCCCCTCGGCAAAGGCACGCGCGCCGTGGGCCTCCAGCGGCCATACGCAGCCCACCTTGTACAGGCGGATGCCCAGTTGCGCGCAGGTGGCGTCGTCCAGGCCCAGGTCGGCCAGCGCCTGGCGCGTGTCCAGGTAGGCCTTGCCGGCGGTCATGATGCCGAAGCGGGCGTGCGGCGAATCGATCTCGATGCGGTCGATCTTGTTGGCGCGCACGTAGGCCAGGCCGGCGTACCACTTGAAGTCCAGCAGCCGGGCTTCCTGCTCCAGCGGCGGATCGGGCCAGCGGATATTGAGCCCGCCCGGCGGCAGGATGAAATCGTCGGGCAGCACGATCTGCACGCGGTGCGGGTCGAGTTCGACCGAGGCGGACGACTCCACCACATCGGTCACGCACTTCATGGATACCCACAGGCCCGAGTAGCGGCTCATGGCCCAGGCGTGCAGGCCGTAGTCGAGGTATTCCTGGACGTTGGACGGGTACAGCACGGGCAGCCCGCAGGCCTTGAAGATGTGCTCGGACTGGTGCGCCAGCGTGGACGACTTGGCCGAGTGATCGTCGCCGGCCAGCACCAGTACGCCACCGTACTTGCTGGAGCCCGCGGAATTGGCATGCTTGAAGACGTCGCCGGTGCGGTCGACGCCGGGGCCCTTGCCGTACCACATGCCGAATACGCCATCGAACTTGGCGTCCGGATACATGTTGACCTGCTGCGAGCCCCAGACCGACGTGGCGGCCAGGTCCTCGTTCAACCCGGCCTGGAACACGACGTTGTGCGCCGCCAGGTGCTTCTTGGCCTTCCAGAGCGATTGGTCGAGCGCGCCGAGCGGCGACCCGCGATAGCCGGAAATGAATCCGGCGGTGTTCAGGCCGGCGGCACGGTCGCGTTCCTGCTGCAGCATCGGCAGGCGTACCAGTGCCTGCGTGCCGCTGATGTAGATGCGGCCACGCTCCAGCGTGTACTTGTCTTCCAGGGAAACGTTTTCGAGCGCGCGGCGGATGGCGTCGCTGACCGGTGGGGTCAGGGGGCATTCATATGTGCTCCTCTTTGGGCCCTGCGTGGGGCATGCTGTCGGGATCACCGACACATCATTTATGGGTAGCCGCTCATGGCCTCTTGTGGAGGCGTCGAGCGACCATGTCTCTGCGCGGCATGGTAGCACCGGCGTGCAGGCCGCGGTACCGTGCGATGCAGCATAAAACGCGCCAGATACCCCCGTGATTTCCCGTATACGCCTGCGCTGCACGTGTACACTGCGGTGCATCCAAATGGCGCGCGCCCGTGATCGATGCTGTCTGCGCGCCACTCGCCGGGGCCCCCATCATGGTGCAACCCGGCCCCAATCAGAAGAACCGACCATGACCAATTCTCCCCGCCAGGGCGCCACCCTGGCCGTGTTGATCGACGCCGACAACGCGGCTCCCGCCATCGTCGAAGGCCTGCTGGCCGAAGTGGCCAAGTACGGCGTGGCCGCCGTCAAGCGCATCTACGGCGACTGGACGCGCCCGAACCTGTCGGGCTGGAAAGACCGCCTGCTGGCCCATTCGATCCAGCCGATCCAGCAGTTCCGCTACACGGTGGGCAAGAACGCCACCGACAGCGCGATGATCATCGACGCGATGGACCTGCTCTACACGGGCCGTTTCGACGGTTTCTGCATCGTGTCGAGTGACAGCGACTTCACGCGGCTGGCGTCGCGCATCCGCGAGCAGGGCCTGACCGTCTACGGCTTCGGCGAGCGCAAGACGCCCAAGCCGTTCGTCACCGCCTGCGACAAGTTCATCTACTCCGACGTGCTGCGCGCCGACGCCGACACGGACGCCGATGCCGACACCGACGCGGGCACGGCCCCGGCACGCCGCCGCAACACGCAGGAACTGCGTCAGGATTCGCGCCTGGTGCGGCTGCTGCAAAGCGCGTCGCAGGCCGTATCGGACGAAGACGGCTGGTCCACGCTGGGCGGTATCGGCAACTACATCGCCAAGCAGGCGCCCGAGTTCGATTCGCGCAACTACGGCTACGGCAAGCTGTCGGAGCTGGTCGCCGCGACGAATCTGTTCGAGGTGGAAGCCCGCAACGGCGGCAACAACAAGACAATCTGGGTCCGCCTGAAGAAGCGCGGCAAGGGGGAAGGTGGCCAGCAGCCGCAACAGCAGCCCCAGCCCCAGCAGGGCGGGCAGTCCCAGCAGCCGCAACAGCCGCAGCAGCCGCGCCCGGCTCCGGTGAAGCCGGCGCCCGCGCCGTTGCCCGCGCAGACCGTGGCCCAGCCGGTGCCGCCGGTGGAAACGCCCGCGCCCGTGGTGGAAGTGGATGCCATCCCCGAACCCGCGCCTGCGCTGTCGGCGGACGAGGACGATGCCGCTGGCTCCGCCTCCACGCTGATTCCCGAGACCGTGGAAGCCGACGCCGAAACGCCCAAGGCACGCGGCAAGCGCCCATCCCGGCGCCCCGACGTGACGCTCAGCGACACGCCATGGCCGATCGAACAGTCGGTATTCGCCGCGCCGGGTACGACGGTGCTGGCGGCTCAGGTGGAGGTGGAAGCGCCGGCGCCGGCGCCGGCGCTGGAAGCTGAAAAGGAAGAAGAGGTTTCGGCGCCTGCCCAGGCCCCGAAGAAGCCGGCGGCGAAGAAGGCCGCACCGCGCAAGCGGGCGCCTGCGAAGAAGGTGGCGAAGGCTGCCAAGGCCGAGGAATAAGCGTGGCTGGCGTTTGAGGCGCCGGCCCTCACCCCCGACCCCTCTCCCGCGCGCGGGAGAGGGGAGCCAACCGAGGGTGATGGATTACCTCTTGGGTACTCCCCTCTCCCGCCTGCGGGAGAGGGGCTGGGGTGAGGGCCCAGCGTCTAAATCCCTACACCCTCACCGCACCAGCTGATTGATCTCGATAATCGGCATCAGCACTGCCAGCACGATCAGCAGCACCACCACACCCATCGTCAGTATCAGCAGCGGTTCCAGCAGGCTGGTCAGGAACAGCGTGCGGCGCTCCAGTTCCTGGCCTTCGCCGGTGGCCGCGCGCTCCAGCATCACGGGCAGGTTGCCCGTGGCCTCGCCGGAGCGGATCAGGTGCACCAGCACCGGCGGAAACTGGTTCTGCGCGGCCAGCGCGCGGGCCAGCGACGCGCCTTCGCGCACGCGCGTGGTGGCATCGTCGACGTTGTTCTTGAGCGCCACATTGGTCAGCGTCTCGCCGGCGGCCTGCAGGCTGCGCAGGATCGGCACCCCGGCCGACACCAGGATGGCCAGCGTGCTGGCAAAGCGCGCGGTGTTGTAGCCGCGAATCAGCTTGCCCACCAGCGGCGCGGTCAGCAGCCAGCGATGCCACGACAGCTTGATGTCGGGCTGCTTCAGCAGGCTGCGGATGATCGCCGAAATCACACCGATCACCACCAGCGCTGCCCACCACCAGTTGCGCATGAAGTCCGACAGCCACAGCATGACGATCGTCAGCGTGGGCAGCTTCTGCTTGGTGTTGGCGAACACGCTGACCACCTGCGGCACCACATACGACAGCAGGAAGATCACGATGGCAAACGCCACGAACGTGACGATGGCCGGATAGGTGAACGCCAGCCGGATCTTCGACGTCAGCTGGTTGCGCGTCTCGATGTAGGTCGCCAGCCGCTCCAGCACCACGCCAAGATGGCCCGAGTGCTCGCCCGCCGACACCAGCGCGCGGTAGATGTCCGGAAAGTCCTTCGGATGCTGGGCCAGCGCCACGGACAGCGAGCTGCCGCCCATCACCTCGGCGCGAATGCCGGCCAGCAGTTCATGCACGTACTGGCGCTCGGCCTGGTCGGCCAGCGCACCCAGCGCCTCGTCCAGCGGCAGGCCCGACACGATCAGGCTGGCCAGCTGGCGCGTGAACAGCGCCTGCTCCTGCGTGGACAGGCGCCGCACGAACAGGGCGCTGCTGCTGCGCGGGGCCAGGCCGGCGCCGGCCAGCGGATCGACGGTAAGCGGCGTCAGGCCGCGCGCACGCAACTGGGCGCGCGCCTGCTTGGGACTGTCTGCCTCGATGACACCCCGGTCGGCCCGGCCGGCGGCATCGGCGGCTTCGTAGCGATAGGCGGGCATGCTGCGGTCCCCGGCTTATTCGCGCGTCACGCGCAGCACCTCTTCCAGCGAGGTGGCGCCGCTGTCGATCCAGCGCTGCGCGTCGCCGCGCATGGTGTGCATGCCCTTGGCCAGCGCCACCTGCTTGATCTCCGATTCCGGCTGCTGGCGATGGATCATGGTCTGGATCTCGGGGTCCACGGTCAGCAGCTCGTAGACGCCCATCCGGCCCTGGTAGCCGGAATGGCCGCACTTGTCGCAGCCCACCGCGTGCCACACGCGCTGCAGTGGCTTGCCCTGCGCGTGCAGCGCTTCGGCCTCGGACGGCTTGACCTCGATCACTTCTTCGCGCTTGCAATGCGGGCACAGGCGCCGCACCAGCCGCTGCGCCAGCACGCCGAGCAGCGACGATGACAGCAGGAACGGCTCGATGCCCATGTCCACCAGACGGGTGACGGCCGACGCCGAATCGTTGGTGTGCAGCGTGGCCAGCACCAGGTGGCCGGTCAGCGACGCCTGCACCGCGATCTGCGCGGTCTCCAGGTCGCGGATTTCGCCGATCATCACCACGTCCGGGTCCTGCCGCAGGATCGCGCGCAGGGCCTTGCCGAACGTCATGTCGATACGCGGATTGACCTGCGTCTGGCCAATGCCGTCGAGGTCGTACTCGATCGGATCCTCCACGGTCATGATGTTGGTGGTCTGCGAGTCCAGCCGCGACAGCGCCGCGTAGAGCGTGGTGGTCTTGCCGGAGCCGGTCGGGCCGGTCACCAGCACGATGCCGTGCGGCTGGCGCACCAGGTGGTCGAAGCCGCCCAGCGTCTCGGGCGCCATGCCCAGCCTGGCCAGGTCCAGCCGGCCCGCTTCCTTGTCCAGCAGACGCAGCACCGCGCGCTCGCCGTGCCCGGTGGGCAGCGTCGACACCCGCACGTCCACCGGACGGCCGCCCACGCGCAGCGTGATGCGGCCGTCCTGCGGCAGGCGTTTCTCGGCGATGTCCAGCTGCGCCATGATCTTGATCCGCGAGATCAGCGCGCCATGCAGCGCCTTCTTGGGCCGCACCACGTCGCGCAGCGTGCCGTCCACGCGGAAGCGCACCACCGACGCCGATTCAAACGGCTCGATATGGATATCCGATGCCTGCTCGCGCGCGGCCTGTGTCAGCAGCGCGTTGATCATGCGGATGATCGGCGCGTCGTCCTCCGATTCGAGCAGGTCTTCCACGGCGGGAATGTCCTGCATCAGCCGCGACAGGTCCACTTCGCCTTCGACCTCGCCCACCACCTGCGCGGCCGAGCCGTCCTGGCGGTTGTAGGCATCGGACATGGCCGCTTCCAGCGCGGCCGGCTCCAGCACGCGCAGGTGCAGCGCGCCATGCACGCGCGCCACTTCGGCCAGCGCGGCGGGCGACGTCTTGCGGCTGACCCAGACTTCGAGCCCGTCGGGACGCTGGTGCGCGATCAGCAGCGGCGCCTCGCGCGAGAACGAATACGACACGAGCCGCGCCGCCATCGGCGAGGGCGGCTCCAGGGGCGCTTCGGCGCCGGGGGCGGTGCTGGCGAGTGTTTCGGTGGCCATGACGATGATGCTCAGCTCTGCGGACGCTTCGCGAACGACTCGCCGTTGAACGACAGCGGCCGCGGCGGCACCGGCTGGGGCTGCTGCTGCGGTACCGGCTGCGGCATCTGCGGCGCCGGCACCAGCTGCGGCGCGGACTGGCCCGGGGTTTGGCCCGGCGTCTGGTCCAGCGGCAGCGGACCCTGCTGCAGCGGGCCGCCGCGCGGATCGACGAACGGCGTGGTCGGGGCGTTGGCCGGCGGCAGCATCGGCGTGGCGGGGTCGCGTACGACCATGTTAGGCGACACGAACCCTTGCTGCTGCGTGCGCATGTAGTCGTAGCGGTCCTGCGTCAGGCGGTCCGTGGCAGCCGTCGTGCGCATCACATACGGGCGCAGGAACACCAGCAGGTTGGTCTTGGCGCGGTTCTTGTTCTCGTAACGGAACAGCGAGCCGATCCACGGGATGTCGCCCAGCAGCGGCACCTTTTGCACGCCATCGCCGTAGTTGTCCTCGATCAAGCCGCCCAGCACGATGATCTGGCCATCGTCCACCAGCACGTTCGTCTCGATCGATCGCACGTTGGTGGTCGGGCCCGACGTGTTGTTCAACGTACCTTGCACCACCGACGACGATTCCTGGTAGATCTGCATCTTGACCAGGCCGCCTTCGCTGATCTGCGGGCGCACGCGCAGCGTGATACCGACGTCCTTGCGGTCGAAGGTCTGGAACGGCGTCACCGTGGCGCTGCTGCCGGTCTGCGAGTAGGAGCCGGTCGTGATCGGAATGTTCTGGCCGATCAGGATCTTGGCCTCCTCGTTTCCAGCGTGATCAGGTTCGGCGTCGACAGCAGGTTCACGCTGCCGTTGGTACCCAGCGCGCGCAGCAGCGCGCCCAGCCCGAGAGCCTTGTTCACCACCCCCAGGTTCAGGCCGCCGATGTCTGGCACGATGTTCTGGATCGCCGCCAGGCCGGCGGTCTTGTTCTCGTTGTAGAGCAGGCCGGCCGCGGTCAGGTTGATGATGTTCTGGCCGCCGCTGCCGAAGTTCGTGCCGGCAAAGCCGGTGACGCTGCCGCCGTTGTTGACCAGCCCCTGCCACTGGATGCCAAGCTCGCTGGCCTGCGTGGACGTGACCTCGACGATCATCGATTCGATGTAGACCTGCGCGCGGCGCGCGTCCAGGTCCTCGATCACGCCGCGCAGGTTGCGGTAGACCGGTTCGCTGGCCGTGATGATCAGCGAGTTGGTCGACGGATCGGCCTGGATGATGCCGCCCGTGGTGGGCTGCTGGTTGACGGCGAACGACGACGAGAACGCGTTCGACCCGCCACCCATGCTGCCAAAGCCCGACGAACCCGAGCCGCTGCGGTTGTAGCCGCTGCTGCTGCCGCCGGTGTACTGGCCGCCCTGCGGCAGCGAGGTGGTTTGTGTCGTGGCGCCCGTGGCGCCGCCAATGCCGGCTGCCTGTCCGCCCTGCGTCGAACTCGTGAAACTGCTATCTGCCGCGACGATGGCGCGCAGCGTGGCCGCCAGCTTCACCGCATCGGCGTTCTTGAGCGGCACCACCCAGATATTGCCGGGGCGCGCGTAGGGCTGGTCGATCTTCTCGATCAGCTGACGCGCCTGCTGCACGCGGGCGCGGCTGGTGGCGCGAATCATCAGGGAATTACTACGCGGCTCGGCCACCACGGTTGTGCGCAGCGACGCGTCGCCGCCCGCTACGCCGCCGCCGGCACCGCCTGCCGCCGACGGATCGAGCAGCTTCTGCAGCACCACGGCCGCATCGCTGGCCACGGCGTTCTTGAGCGGCACCAGTTCGACTTCGCCCGACGCCGGCGCATCGACGGCCGCAATGATGCGGGCCAGCCGGCGCAGGTTGTCGGCGTAGTCGGTAATCACCAGCGTGTTGTTGGCCGGATAGGCGGTGATGGTGTTGTTGGGCGCGATCATCGGCCGCAGCACCGGCACCAGGTTGTTGGCTGACTCGTAATTCAGCCGGAACACCTGCGTCACCACCTGGTCGCCCCGGCCGGCGCCGGCGCCGATCACGGTGGGCGAACCCTGCAGCTTGGCGTCGGCTTCAGGCACCACCTTGGTGAAGCCGTTCGATTCCACCATCGCGTAGCCCTGCATGCGCAGCACCGAGCCCAGCGTTTCCAGCGCCTGGGCGCGCGACACCGGCTGTTCGGTCACCAGGTTCACGGTGCCCTTAACGCGCGGGTCGATCACGAAATTCTTGCCCGTGGCCTGGCCCACGGCCTTGACCACCGATTCGAGGTCGGCGTTGACGAAGTTCAACACCACCTGGTCACGGTTGCGCGGCGTGATGTCGTTGGGTTGCGGTGCCTGCTGCTGCGGCTGGGCCCACGCCATGGCGGGCGACAGCAGCGACAGGCTGCACAGCAGCGCGGTGGCGCGGGCGCAGACGGTACGGACGAGGTGGTGGTGTGCTTGCGTTGTCATCATCGGTTTCAGGCTTGGGCCTCGGCAGCTTCGGCAATCAGAAGCGCAGCCTTGTCACGTTGTTTTCTGTTCGTCCCAGCAGGCTCAACAGGCCAGCCAGCTGGGTGGCCGCCTCGGGGTCGGCGCGGGCCGTGCCTTCGAAGCGGGATTGCCGGCCGATGGTGCCGCTGCCCTCCAGGTGCAGCGGGCCGGCCGTGGTCTTCAGTTGCAGCTTGCCATCGGCGCCGGTCAGGTCGACCTCCGCTCGATAGCTGCCCAGCGGGCGCAGGCGGCTGACCGCCGCCGACATCTGTTCCAGCTGCAGGGTCAGACGTCCGAATTTCTGGTTGCCGGCAAACTTGCCTTGCAGGGCCGTCCAGTCGATCCGCATCGTGCCGTCCGGCCGCAGCGTGTTGAACGGCGCGCCGATGCCTTCCAGCAACGACGCCGGCAGGCGGATGCCGCCGGCCTGCGCGGTCCAGCCGCCAGGCGTCACGGCCACCGTCACCGGCGCGGCCATCGCCATGTCCTGTTCCAGTACCAGGCGCAGCGTGCCGGTCAGCAATGGCCAGAACGCCACGTCCCAGGTCAGCCGTCCCGGCAGGACCGTCGAAGTCTGGCTGCCGGCGCCGGCCGACAGCGCCAGCGTGGCGCTGCCATGCCAGACTGTGCCCGCCGCATCGGCCAGCAGCACGCGGCGACCGCTTTCCGTGGCGATGCGCTCGGCCATCCAGGTGGCGGGCAGCGAAGCCATCACCGTGACGGCCACCGTTACCGCCCCGAGCAGCGTCCAGCGCAACCATGCCCAGCCGCGCGACGCGCGCACGCGGCGGCGGGGCAGCCGCAGGGCCTCGAGCCGCGCCATCAGTTGCGGCCACCGGCGCCGGGGCCTTGCAGCGTGGCGGTGAAATTGACCAGTGCCGTGGCACCGACATAGCTGATGCGGGCGTCCGTGACCTTGAGGCGTTGCTGGGCCCGGACATCCTGCAGCCAGCTGGCCACGGAGCCAAAGGCCACCTTGTCGAGCTGCACCTGCACGGCGTTGTCGCCCGTGGCGGCCAGGCGCGTGGCCTTCAGGCCGTGCTGGCCCAGGTTGTCCTGCAGCGCCTGGGTCAGCGCATCGCCGCGCAGCGACGGCGCCGGGCTGGCCTGCAGCCCGCGCGCTTCCTGCGCCAGCGTCTCCATTTCGGCCAGGTCTGCGCGCTGCGCCGGCAGGTTGCGCATCAGGCGGTCGCGGCCGGTGGCGGCCGGTTCCCACAGCACCAGGTAGCCGAACACCAGCACCAGTACCACGGCGCCGCCGCCAAGAATGGCCTGCTCGCGCGGGTTGCGGGCGTTCCAGAAGGTGTCGAAGCGATCGCGCCATGCATCAGGGACGCGCGGGCGCAGGCGTGCCAGGCGGGCGGCCGGCGTACGCGTTGCAGCGGGACGGCTGGCGGATTTACCGAGCTTCATGCGCCGGCCCTGCCTTGCGCCGCGTTGTCGGCGCGCGATTCGCTTTTGATCGTCCAGCGCGAGCCGGGCGGTGTCGGGGTGCCGCCGCCCCGGACGGTGGCGTCCGGCGGTGTCTTGTCTTCTTCCATCTGCAGGCCTGCCTGGCGCGCCGCGCTGCGCAGCGCATTGGTATTGGTGCCCGCCTTGAGCGTGACGTAGAGCGCGCCGGCACGATAGTCGAGCTGCAGCAGCGCGTCGGGCGGCAAACTGTGGGCGGCGCGGGCGAAGCCGTCGGCCAGCGGCAGGAAATCGCTGGGCGTGCTGCGGCCGCTGGCGGTGCGCAACTGCTCCATCTGGCGACGCATCAGCAGCGGCGGCTCGGCTACCGGCGGTACGTTGGGGAAGGCGGTATGCAGGAGGTCGATCTGGGCGGCGTCGATCCGTTTGGACTCCCGGCGCAGCATCAGCCATTGGGCGTTCATGCCGATGATCTGCACCAGGGCCAGCGCCACGGCCAGCGCCACCGGCAGGCGCCAGGCCAGCACGTTCCAGCGGTCCATGCGGCCCTGGGCAAATTCGAACTGCGCCAGGTCAAGTTGCGGATCGCGCAGGCAGGCTTCGGCCCCAGCCAGCCAGATGCGCCAGTTTTCGGAAATCCGCGATGCGCGCGCCACCGGCCGCTGCGACCGCAACGCGGGCACGGGCGCGTTGGCCAGCGCTGCCGCGTCGCCATGCCAAACGCCCGCCGGCGCCAGCGCCTGCCAGGCGGCCAGTGCCTGGTCATTGAGCAGCAGCCCGTAGCCGTCGTACGGGCCGGTGCGGACCGTCAGCTGCCACAGCCGCGCCGTATCGGCGGCGGCGGGCGGCGGCGCGGTGGCGTCCAGCAGCGAGGCCGACTGGGCCAGTGCCGATGCAGCGGCTTCCACCGCCAGCGTGGCCGGCTGGGCCGATTCGTCGGCGGTGGCGGGGATTTCGGGGACAGAAGGCTGCGGGGCCGGCGCGGGCGCCGCGTCCCCGGCCAGCACCGGGGCCGCGACATCGACAGCCTCTACAGCCTCGGCGGGCGCCGATGCTGGGTCGGTAGCTTCCGACAGTGGCAGGCACAACTGCGCCGGCACCACGCTGCGGCGACGATGCTTGTGTTCGGCGAACTGGTCGAGCGCGGCACGCAGCCACGCGCGGTCGGTGACCATCAGCAGGCGGCGGCGCGGGCCGCGAGCCGGGGCGGCCGGATCGAGCGCCGGCCCCAGCGCGATATGGCACGGCGCGGCGTCCGTGGCCAGCATGTCCTCCACCAGATTCGGCAGGGCCAGGCGTAGCCGGGCCGGGGGCAGCGGCGGCACCATGGCTGCCGTCAGCAGCACATCGCTGGCGGCCACGATCAGGACCAGGCGGTCCGCAGCCGGCATTTCCGCTGCCAGGGCGTGGCCTTCGCGCAACAGCTCGGGCGCCTGCGGCGAACTGCCAGCGCGGATTTTCTCCGTGGAGGCGCGTACCAGCGCAAAAGGCATCGCGCCAAACTGCCACGGTTGCGGCTGGTCATGCGGCCGGTGCGGCAGGCGGACGTAGAGCGTGGTACTCAAGATTTCCCTGTTATCTATAGCGAAGATGCGCTGGAGGCGCGTGACTGGCCGGCCAGTTGCCCGATGGCGCCCCGTTGCCGCACCCTGGCGCACACTGGAGCGGTCTGGCGGGCACAAGCCAGGGGCCCGGCGACAGACGGCCGCACCGCACCCGGCTCGGCGCAGCAGCATACCTTGCCTGTGTGACTTACGCGCGTCAATAGTGGTCCGACTGATTCTGCAGACCATTGATGCCGACACGCATCCGGGCAAAAACGGCTTGCGGGCTGTCCCCGTTTCAGCGTTGCTCGGGCATCGCGTCGGCGTCGCGTACCCAGATGATGCGGGTGGTGTTGCCGCTGCCCAGCACGTCGGCCCGGAACACCAGCGAGACCTTCAGGCGGCGCGCCCGCTCGTGCCGCACCAGTCCGTAGATCAGGAAATAGTGGGTGCGCACATCCACCGCGTCCCCCGGATTGACGGCCTGTGGGGCGATTCCCTGGAGCTGGGAGGTCACGTCGCCGGTATTGTTGAAGTAGCTGCGGTCGCGCTGGCGCACAAGTTCGCGGGCCCGGTCGAGCGGCAGCTTGTCGATCACCGCGGAGAGCACTTCGGCCTCGGCCGTGTTTGCATTGACCTTGGTGCGCTCCGGCAACACCGTGGCGAACGGTTCCAGCGCCGCCACCATCGCGGGTGTGTAGCCGGGCACGGCGAGCAGGTCGTCCACGCTGTCGGGCGGGCGGGGCGCGGGCTGGCCGTTGGCCGAGACCCCCGGGCCGCGCGCAGGAAATATTGCGCGGTCGGCTCGGCCAGGCCAGCGTTCATGCCCAGCGTTTGAAGCAGCCGTCTGAATGCCTGCAGCGACGGCTGGTCGATATTGGCCACGCGACCGGTGCCGTCGGCCTGCCAGATATAGAGGTTGGTCAGGTTGAAGCGCGCCTGCGCATCGAGGATGCGGCCGGACACGAACGACGTTTCGCCGCCCTCGGACGTGCTGACGCCGGCGCCCAGGAAATCGGACAGGCGGGTCTCCGCCACCGGCACCGACCACGGTTCGCCCAGATAATCCACCTGCGAACGCCGCTGGTCGTCGCGCAGGATCAGGCGCGACCAGTCCACGGCGGCGCGTTCGATCCAGGCGGCCTGGGCCACCAGGCGCTGGTTCTCGATCGAGCGGATCTGTACCTGCTGGCGCCACAGCATGCCGGACACCACGACCACGGCCAGCGTCACCATCAGCAACGCCGTCACTACGGCGGCGCCCTGCTGGCGGCCTGGCCGGGTGCGGTGGGATGTGGGAAAGGGCGCGCGCGTCATCACATCCCCGTCATGCAGATTTTCTGGAACTGGCGCGGGGCGTCGCCGTCGCCCATGCGCGCGAAGACGTTCAGCTCGACGGCACGGATGGCCACGGTGTTCGAAATCGTCCCGATGGCCGCCTGCGCATCGCTGGCGCCGGTGGCGGCTGCCGCAGTGGCCGCCACGTTGGCCGCCGCATTGGCCACGGCGCTGCCTTGCATCAGCGCGGTGCGCACCCGGCCCGTATCGACCATCCAGCCAGCCGGCTCTACCCAGGCCCGGGCGGATAGCTGCTCGGTATCACCCAGCAGGGGCGGATCTGCAGGCCCGCGCCGGCCGGCTGGCGCAGGGCCATCAGCGCACCCTGCACGTCATTGCGGGAATAGGCGGCCCGGCTGGCGGCGCGGACCACCGTATTACCGTCGAGCCGGTAGGTCACGACCTGCCAGGACGGCGGCTGGCCTTCGTCGCGACGGTCTCGCACCAGCAGCAACTGGTTGGCGCCGATTTCCACCGGGCTGGCCTGCAGCTGGGCCGGTTGGGCCAGATGCTCGCAGTCGGACTGGAACTGGCCGTAGAGCACTTTCAGGGCGTCGAGCCGGGCATCGTGGTCGGTCAGCCGCTCGCGGCTGCGGGTCAGGGAATCGAGCGCCCGCCAGCCAATGACGGCCATCACCGCCAGCAGCGTGATGGCGACCAGCATTTCCAGCAGCGTGAAACCGCGCTGGCCGCCGGACCGGAGGCGGCGCTCAGAGAACATTGCGGGTTTCATTGGGAATCAGGGTGACCAGCCACGCCAGTCGCACCGACTTGTTGCCGGCGGACGGATAGACCGCCACTTCCACGCGGCGGAACGACGGATTGGGCGTGCCGGACACCGATTCCTCGCACCACAGCGCCACACCGCCCTGGGGGCAATCGTAGCCGCGTGTGCCCGGCTCGGGCCAGGTCTTGGACAGCCGCAAGGTGGCGAGATGGTTCTCGGCGCTGAATTCGGCCAGCATGCGTTGCTGCAGCGAGGCGCTCGACTCGGTCATCGAACCCATGGCCCGCATGGCGGCGGTGAGCGCCACGGCCAGGATGGTCAGCGCGACCAGCACTTCGATCAGCGTGAAGCCCCGCGCGCGAGTGCGTTGGAAGGGGCGTCGGATCATTGCGTCACCGTCGCCACGTAGCGGCCGCTGCCATCGCCGGTCACGTCCACGCGGATGTCGCCGCGCGTCAGCACCAGACGTTGCGGCTCGTCGATCAGTTCGCGGCCGAAGACCAGGCGGACGGGGCCGGTGCCAGGCTGGCGTCCGCCCTGGACGACCACCGCGCCGTCCAGCGGAATGCGCCAGCGCCCGGGTGCGAAGACGTCGGTGCGCATCGGCACCCAGCCCTGCGGTGTGGATTCAAGAAAACGCCATCCCGAGGCATCGCCTTCCCACGCCAGCGGCCGGGCGCCCAGCTGGGCGTCTTCCTGGGCCAGCTCGAACAGGCGCGCGATGCGCTGGCCGTCGTCCAGCACGCGGCCGCGATCATTGGGGGTGGCGTTGACCGCCACAAGGGAAATGACGATGCCGGCGATCACCATGACCACCAGCAGTTCGAGCAGCGTGAAGCCGTGCAGCCGGCGGCGCTGGAGTAGGGCGGCCTGGCCGCGCGGCGTCGCCGGAGTCATGAGGGGAAGGAGAACTTATTCCCAGTTACCGATATCGGTGTCGTTGCCGCTGCCACCGGCCTGGCCGTCGGCGGCAAAGCTGAACACGTCGATTTCGCCGCGCACGCCCGGGTTCAGGTACTGGTACGGATGGCCCCACGGGTCCTTCGGCAGCTTTTCCAGGTAGCCGCCGCCCTTCCAGTTGTTGGGGATGGGTTCGGTCGTCGGCTTGTTGACCAGTGCCGCCAGGCCCTGCTCGGTGGTCGGATAGCGGCCGTTGTCCAGGCGATAGAGCTTGAGCGCCTGCATGATCGACGAGATGTCCTGGCGCGCGGCAACGATACGGGCCTCGTCGGGACGGCTCATGATCTTGGGCACCACCAGCGCCGCCAGCACGCCCAGGATCACGATCACCACCATGATTTCGATCAGGGTGAAGCCGCGGGCGAGGCGGCGACGGGTTTGCGTCCGGGGGGCGGCAGTCTGGGTGACGGTTCTGCGCATCGGTTGTGTGCCTTGAGGGTCGAGGTATGGTCGGAGAGTATAACTCCCGGCAGATGACCGTTTGGTGTGCCGCCGGGGTATCAGATCCTGATAACTGTACCAATGTGCAACTGCAATAAAAATCTTGCATTGCAGATGCACATTATCTATGATTCGAGGCACGATGCAACTGACCCGATTCTCAGACTACGCCTTGCGCCTGCTGATGTATGTATCACGCGGCGACGGCACCCGTCCGATCACGATTGCCGAGGTCGGCCAGCAATTCGACATTTCCCACAATCACCTGGTAAAGGTGGCGGCGCGGCTGTCGAAGCTTGGCTGGATTTCGGCCACGCGTGGGCGGCACGGCGGGCTGCAACTGGGCCCGGACGCCGGGAGGCTGTCGGTCGGAACGATCCTGCGAGAGCTGGAAGGACACAAGTCGGTGATCGACTGTTCCGACCCGCCCTGTGCGCTGAACGGCAATTGCCGGCTGAAGCGCGCGCTGGAGCAGGCCGAGGAAGCGTTCTACCAGGCGCTTGATGGCATTACGCTGGCCGAGGTTTCAGGCAACAGCCGGACTGCCGAGTCGATCATCAGCCTGCATCGAGATTTCCTGAGCCGGCGCGCGGCCTGAGGCAGCGGGGGAGAGACCCCGCCGCAGTCCGACGCCGGCTTTATCGTGCGTAAAAACATGCATTTAAAATGCATGAAATCACAGGAGTTTTCGCTGATGTTGTCCGCCGCTTCCCGCCCCTATATCGATGCCAGCGTCCCCGTACTGCGCGAGCACGGTCTTGCCATTACCACGCATTTCTACCGCGAGATGTTCGCGGCGCGCCCCGAGCTGAAGAACCTGTTCAACATGGGCAACCAGGCCAACGGTTCGCAGCAGCAGTCACTGGCGTCGGCGGTATTCGCCTATGCCGCAAACATCGACCGCGCCGATGTGCTGGCGCCCGTGGTGGAGCGCATTGTCCACAAGCACGTGGCGGTCGGGCTGACGTCGGCCCACTATCCGATCGTCGGCAAGTACCTGCTCGAAGCCATCGCCGCCGTGCTGGGCGACGCCGCGACGCCACCGCTGCTGGCGGCCTGGGACGAAGCCTACTGGCTGCTGGCCGGCGAACTGATCGCTGCCGAGGCGCGGCTGTATGACCGGCATAACGTCAAGGCAGGCGAACTGCAGCGCGTGCGCGTGATCGCCCGCGCGCAGGAAGGCGACCAGGTGGTCGCGCTGACCCTGGCCGCCGCCGACGGCTCGCCGCTGCGCGACTTCGCCCCGGGGCAGTACATCAGCGTCGAAGCGATCCTGGCCGACGGCCATCGCCAGCTGCGCCAGTACTCGCTGTCGGGCGAGCGCGGCTTGCCGACGTGGCGGATTTCGGTCAAGCGCGAGGACGGCAACGCCGAAACGCCGGCTGGCGCGGTATCGAACTGGCTGCACGACAACGCCCATGTCGACACCACGCTGCACGTCAGCACGCCGTGGGGCGAGTTCGCCCCGGCCATCGATGACCGCCGCCCGATCGTGCTGATGTCGGCCGGTATCGGCGTGACGCCGATGGTCTCCGTGCTGCGCACGCTGGCCCGTGAAAATCCCCAGCGCCCGGTGCTGTTCGCCCATGCGGCCCGCCACGGCGGCCACCACGCACACCGAGGCGACGTACGCTGGGCACGCGAACGCATGCCGAACCTGCGCACCCATATCAGCTACGAGACGCCCCAGGCGGCCGACGTATCGGGCCGCGACTTCGATCACGCCGGCACGATGCCGATCGCGTCGATGCTCAAGGCCGAGGAGACTTCGGCCTTCAACGATGCGCGCTTCTATCTGTGCGGACCGCTTGGTTTCATGCAGGCCCAGCGCCACGCGCTGATCAACGCGGGCATTCCGGTGGGCCATATCCACCGCGAAGTGTTCGGTCCCGACCTGCTCGACGATCTGCTCTGATCGCTGCCGGGCTACGTCCCATGCCGGCCCGGTACGACTGACAGACAATCGACGCATGCGTCTGGTACGCTAGGCGACCTCTTGGATTCCGCCGCCTGGCGTACCGCTCGTGCCCACCCTGACCCGGCCTGCTTTCCGCTTCGACCTTTCCGCTCCCTGGCTGCCGCGCGCCGCCGGGTTGTTGCTATTTGTCGCACTGTGCGCGCTGGCCACGCATTGGGTGCTGATGTTCAGCGCGATGCGGACGATCGCCGTACCCAAATCGGCGCGAATCGCCCAGACCGAAGCCGTGGAAACCGGCGCGGCGGCCACGCTGTTCGGCGGCAGCGCGCAATCGGGCGTGCGGGATATCCAGCTGATTGGCGTGGTGGCCGATGTCGATGGCGTGGGCCCGGCGGCAGCCATCCTGTCGCTCGATGGCGGCCCGCCCAAGGCCGTGCGCGCCGGCACCTCGCTCTCGTCCCAGATTCGTCTGACCGAAATCCATGGCCGCAATATCGTGATCGAACGCAACGGCGTGCGCCAGGAAATCGCGTTGCCGCTACAGAACGCCGCCTCGGTTGGCCAGCCGGGTAATCTCCCGGCGCCGCCGCCCTCGGGTGCGGCCGCGCCGCTGTCTACCCCGATGCCGGCGGCGGTGCAATCGGCACCGCCGCCGGTGGCCAGCGCGCCGGGCCAGCCGCAGCCGTTCCAGCAGGTGCCGCCGCAGCAGCAGAACTTCGCGCCGCAGGAATCGCAGCCGGCGCCGCAGCACGGCGGGGAGAACCAGTTGCCGCGAGACTGATCAAATCGTAAAAATACGATTTCGATTCATTGCGCAATCTTTGACTGTATTGCCGCCGTTTACGGCGCTAGTCCATTCTGTGAGCCCCGTAACATCGTATTAAAAGTGCCAACTTTGCGTGGTTGTCTGCGTTCTAATCCGTACATGCCCAACGTGATGAAAAGGAGCACAGACATGCAACGCAATCACAAGACGCAGATCCTCAAGAGCTTTATCGCGGCCTCGGCCGTGTTCATGGCCGCTGGCGCCGCCTTCGCCCAAACCACGCCGGCCCCGGCCGCACCGCAGGCTGCGCCGCAGGGCGGTCCGGCACCTCACCACCGCATGGGTGGCCCTGGCGAACATCACCATGGCGGCATGATGTGGATGAAGTCGGTCGACACCGACGGCGACGGCACGATCTCCAAGGCCGAAGCCGACGCGCTGTTCAACAAGATCGATACCAACCACGACGGCAAGCTCGACAAGTCCGAGATGGCCGCGTATCGCAAGGCGGCCTGGGAACAGCGCCGCACCGAGATGAAGGCCGAATTCGAGGCCAATTCAAGGCAGCGGACAAGAACAACGACGGCGCGCTGACCCGTGACGAGTTCAAGGCTGCCTTCCCGCGCATGGCCGACCGCTTCGACAAGCTCGACGCCAACCACGACGGCAAGGTAACCATGGCCGAGATCCAGTCGGACATGCAGAAGATGCACAAGGACCGGATGGACCGCATGGAGCGCCGCGGTCCGGGCGGTGCCTCGGGCCCGTCGGTCCCCTCGCCGAGCGGCAACTAAGCCATCGCTTCGGCACCCGGCAACGCGGCCTTCGGGCCGCGTTTTTTCGTTGCCTGGCACCAACCTTGCCTTGCTGCGCGTGACGCATGCGCCCGCTGCAAATGACCGCCGTACTTGTCCCTACATGAAATAAATTGCGGACTTGTGCACGACTTGCTAAATTTGCGCAAAAAATTGCCGACAACATATTGCGGAGCAACAAAACGTGAGCAAGGTGGAGCTGGACAAGATCGACCGGAAATTCTGGAGGTCCTGCAGACCAACGGGAGGCTGACCAACCTGGAAGTGGCTGAGCGCGTGAACCTGTCGCCCAGCCCTTGCCTGCGCCGCATCCGTCGGCTGGAGGAAATTGGCGTGATTCGCCAGTACGCCGCGCTGCTCGAACCGAACAAGATTGGCCTGGGCTTGCTTGCCTATATCAATGTGCGGCTGGAAAAGCAGGGCGGTACGCCCAAAGGCAAGGCGCCGCTGGACCTGTTCCGCGCGGCCATCCAGACCTGGCCCGAGGTGGCGGCCTGCCATGCCATGACGGGCGAAATGGATCTGCTGCTGAAGGTCTACGTCGAGGACATGGAGCACTTTGCGCGCTTCATGCAGGAACAGTTGCTGGCGCATCCGTCGGTCATCGACGTGCGTTCCAGCTTCGCGCTCGAGTCGATCAAGGACACCACGGCGCTTCCCGTGGCGGGCGGGCCTGAAGTACATCGGCGACATCGGCCCGCACCAAACAGAAACGGCGCACCTTGCGGGTGCGCCGTTTTTTCATTTGTATCCGCTTGGGCGGATCAGGCGGTGCCCTTCTGCGGCACCAGCGAGCGCCAGAAGCGCAGGCCGAAGCGGCGGACATCGCGCAGGTTGCGACGGACCATATAGTCCAGGTCGGCCACCTGTTCGTCGATGGCCTCGGTCAGGCGGCTCACCGTGTCGGCGGGCGGCAGTTCCAGATAGGCATCGGCCTCGCCATAGGCGTATTGCACCTTCATGCCGGCCTTCTTGGCGATGTGCATCATTGCCGCGTTGCGCGACAGGCAGTGCATGTAGAGCGTGCGAACGTTGGTATTGCGGCCATGGATGGCGGCGCGCTGGAACAGGGCGCTGCCGATGCCGCGGCCCCGGGCGCTCTTCGACACCGATACGCCGAACTCGGCGACGCGGCCCTGGGCGTTGTCGCGCAGGTTGGCAAAGTGGCCGACGCCCACCAGTTCCAGGTGCTCGTCATAGACGCCGAACACGCTGTCATGGTCGAAATCGATGCTTTCGACATAGGCCTCGATCACGTGGTTGCCAACCGACTGGCCAAAACGGAGCAGGCGATCTTCCTCGCCCAGGGCGAGAAATGCTTCTGCAGACGCGAGCGATGATGGGCAGCCAGCTCTCGCACCAGGGTGGTGGGACGCTGGGTAGCCTGGCTCGCCTCGGCTGCACGGCGAAGATCTTCGTCGGTGACTGCGCCGACGGCCTTGCTCAGTTCGAGCGGGTTCACTTGGTTTCCTTCTTCAGTGATCGGTATAAAAATAGCATCGTCGCCGTGGTCGGCCCCGCACTTGCGTCAAACGCTGTGCGGCAAATTTTCGGTTTGTGATCCAGAATGCTGGATTGGTACAAAACGCTACGGGCAAACACTAGGTTGCTGCGACGCGAAAAGTATTGTAGTGGAATTGTCAGTCTCGCGTAAGCTTCCCACTCGCCGAACAGCGGCGCGAAAGCGGCGCAAATCCAAAAAGTCCTGAAAAATCAGAGAGATAGTTAAGCGGCTGGGACGTCACAGGTGGGCGCGTTGTGGATTTGCTGCAACGCCGCACCGACTGGCTTGTCTGTCGCATCGCTCCCCAACGGGAAAGACAAAGCCCCATACATGAACGAGCCACCGATTGTCGTGATCTACGCGCATCCTGCGCCCCGACGCTCGCGCGTCAACCACCCCTTGCCGAAGCGCTGGCCGAACTGCCCCACGTGGCCGTGCGCGAGCTCTACAACTTGTACGTCGACTACGACATCGACGTGGTAGCCGAGCAGCGGCTGCTGTCGACCGCCGAAACCGTGGTCCTGCTGTTCCCGGTGCGCTGGTACAGTGTGCCGGCCCTGTTGAAACTCTGGCTCGACGACGTGCTGGAGATGGGCTGGGCCTATGGGCCCGGCGGCACGGCGCTGCGCGGCAAATCGATGCTGGCCGTGGTCAGCGCCGGGGGGCAGGCCGATGCCTACGGGCCCGACGGCGCCCACGGCCATCCGATTGGCGATTTCCTGCTGCCGCTTGAGCAAACGGCCATGCAGTGCGGCATGACCTGGATGCCCCCGATCGTGCTGCACGATGCCGACCGCGCCAATACCGATGCCGTGGCGTTGCACATCGAACACGTGGCGCGCCATCTGGCGGCGCCGCCGCTGCCTCCCGAAACCCAGGATTGGCCTGAATCCGAGCCGGCCGGGGAGGACGCGCCATGAACCAGCATGATTTCCTGATTGCCCTGCTGGTGTTCCTGGTGGCGGCCGTGGTGGCCGTGCCGGTCGCGCGGCGCTTCCAGCTGGGCGCGGTGCTGGGCTACCTGATCGCGGGTGCCGCCATCGGCCCGTTTGCGTTGCGGCTGGTGACCAATGTCGAGTCGATTCTCCATTTCTCGGAGTTCGGCGTCGTGCTGATGATGTTCGTGATCGGCCTGGAACTGGAGCCGCGCAAGCTCAAGGCCCTCAAGCAGAGCATCTTTGGCTACGGTTCGATCCAGATGGCGACGTGCGCGCTGGCCATCGGCATCGTTGCCGCGTTGTTTGGCGCGCCCTGGCAGGTGGCGATCGTGGCCGGCCTGGGGCTGGCGCTGTCGTCCACGGCAATTGCGTTTGCCACGCTGGCCGAGCGGAACCTGATGCAGACCGGGGCCGGCGCCGCCAGTTTCGGCATTCTGCTATTTCAGGATATCGCGGCGATTCCGATGATCGCGCTGCTGCCGCTTCTGGCTGCGGACGGCGGCGCCGGCGCCACCGCCCATGGCCCCGAGAACTGGCAGACCGCCGCGAAGGCAGTGGCCGTGATCGGCGCGGTGGTGGTGGGCGGCCGCTACCTGGTGCGGCCGGCGCTGCGCGTGATCGCGCGGACCGGCATGCGCGAGATGTTCACCGCGTTCTCGCTGCTGCTTGTGGTGGGCATTGCGTTGATGATGGATGCCGTGGGCCTGTCGATGGCGCTGGGCACCTTCGTGGCCGGCGTGCTGCTGGCCGACTCGGAATATCGCCACGCACTGGAGGCCGACATCGAGCCGTTCAAGGGCTTGCTGCTCGGCCTGTTCTTCATGGCCGTGGGCATGTCGATCGACTTCGGCATCCTTGCGGCGCAGCCGGGCAAGGTGGTTGGCTTCGTGGTGGCGTTCGTGCTGGTCAAGACGGCGGTGCTGACGATGCTGGCCAAGCGCTTCCGGGTGTCGCGCGGGCAGTGGCTGCTGTTCGGCCTGCTGATCTCGCAGGGCGGTGAATTCGCGTTCGTGGTGTTTGCCGAGGCGCGCACCGTGGGCCTGCTGCCCAAGGATACCGAGGCGCTGCTGGTGCTGATCGTCGCATTGTCGATGGTCGCCACGCCGCTGCTGTTGCTGCTGTTCGACCAGCTGCTGGCGCCGCGGCTGAACGCCATGTCGAAGCGCCCCGACGACGAGATCACCAACCATCACAACCCTGTGATCATTGCCGGGTTTGGTCGCTTCGGCCAGATTATCGGACGCCTGCTGTATGCCCAGGGGTGGGGTGACGGTGCTCGATCACGATCCCGACCAGATCGAGTTCCTGCGCCAGTACGGCTTCAAGATCTTTTATGGCGACGCCACGCGCATGGACCTGCTGGAAGCGGCCGGCGCCGGCGAGGCGAAGATCCTGATCGTGGCCATCGAGGACCTGGACGACAACCTCGGGCTGATCGACAAGGTGCGCCACCGCTGGCCGGACCTGAAGATCTACACGCGTGCGCGGCATGTGTCGCACGTCTACCAGTTGATGGACCGGGGCATCGACGCCAACAGCTACGAGCGCGAAATGTTCGAGGGGTCGCTGATGCTGGGACGCAAGGTGCTGGAAGGGCTAGGCTTCGACCGCGTGGAAGCGCGCAGCGTGGCGCTGCGCTTCCGGCGCCACAATATCGAGGCTATCGAACGGTTCTACCCGTACTACAAGGATCAGAAGAAGCTGGTGTCGCTGGCCAAGCAGGCGCGCGACGAGCTGGAGGAAATGTTCCGCCAGGACCGCGACCAGCGCCGCAAGCAGGAGGATGCGGAATGGTCGTGAGGTGGCCGTGAGGTCGTCCTGAAATGGATGTTTTATGGTCCCGGAGCGATCCGGGGCCTGCTCAGCGTTCCACGCCGGGCATACCCGGCGCCAGACCATTTTCCAGCAGGCTGATCACCATCTCGGCGAACGCCTCGTATGACAGCCGGCCGCCCGGCTTGAGCCACGTGAACGTCCAGTTGATCATGCCGAAGACGGTCATGGTCAGCGCGGTCTGGTTGTCGCGCGTCACGCGTTCCGGATAGGCGCGCTGCAGCAGGCGGGCAAATGCCGCCACCACGTCGCGCTCGCGCTGCAGGATCTGGTCGCGCTGCTCTTCGGCCAGAAATTTCACATCGTTGATCAGCGCGATATGGCGCGTTTGCGATGTCTCGTACTCGGCCAGAAAGGCCCGCAGCAAGTGGCCGAATGTCTCGCGATGGTCGCGCGCCAGGCGCGTGCCCTCGGCCTCGACGTCAGTGACAATCTGCATCAGCTGCCGGGTGTAGCGGTCCAGCAGATCGAACAGGATCGCTTCCTTGCTTTCGTAATAGTGGTAGAGCCGCGCCTTTGACGTGCCGCAGGCTGCCGCCAGGTCGGCCATCGAAGTGCTGGGATAGCTGGAAGCGGCAAAGGCGACAGCCGCCAGGTCGAGAATCTGTTCGCGTTGCGCCTCGAAGTCGGGCGCCTTGGTTCTTGCCATAGGGGTCGGATCGATCCGCCTGTTGTTCTGTTATCGGTACGGCGTCAATCTGTGCTGGAGGCGAGACGGTTGCGACGGATTTCGCACGATTCGAGGCTTTGCGGGTCGCCACGCAGCTCCAGCTGCCCGGTGCTGACCAGTTCGCGGCAGCGCCAGAAAACAAACCAGTCGCTGGCCAGCAGGCCTTCTATGGCTCCCATCACGCTGCCCACCACCTGTGCGGCCGGCGTCCAGTCCTGAGGTGCGCGCTCCAGGATCACGTCGTCGACGTTGTGGTAGGCCACCGGCACCAGCGTGTTGCCCTTCCACAGCCGCACATCGGCGTTTTCCTTGACGTTCTGCTGCCACTCGTAGCCCAGCCGGCCCAGGCGCAGCACCGATACCGGCGCGATCGTCGAGAAACGCCGCGCCAGGCGGGCGGCCGGATACATGCCGATGGCGGTCAGGCTGCCGTGCGTGGGCGCTTCCAGCTCGCGCAGGTCCATCGCCACTTCGTTGATGCGCTGGGGCGCCTGGTAGAGGTGGAACACGACCCGGCGCAGCATCAGCTGGTCGGACGCGCTCTGGCCGTGCCAGATGGCCACTTCCATGTCGTCGCGGCGCAGTTGCTGGAGCTGGTCCAGCGCCTGGCGCATCTCGGCTCCGAAGTCGATATCGGTGTGCGGCGCCACGCGCTGCCAGAAGCCCGAGCGGATCAGGCCGGTGCTGTCGATATCGGCGATCGGGCCCACGGCGAGATCGTCGCGCAGGACGACTACCGGGTCGGGGCGGGCTGCCTGCGCCAATGCCTGGCGCAGCGTGGTGCCCGCAACATCGCCGTTGACGACATGAATGTATTGCATGACCGTGATTGTATAGGGTGCGACGGGTGCCGAACCTCCGGGCGCGGCCGCCGCCACCGCCGGCAGGCGGCCGCAGGGCGGGCGGTGCGACGCATGATGCGTGTTCCGCCATTGTAATCACGGCGCGCCACCGGCCGGGCATCGGCGGCTGTCTGACATGTGGGATTCCCACCATACCCCTGGCACCCTTGACACGGGGCCCCGGCCCTGAATCGGCCCTGAATCGGACCGATCAACGCTCGTCGTAGCTGACCACCACCCGGGGCGTCAGCGCGCGGGCCTGGCATGTCAGGACAAAGCCCTTTTCCATCTCCCAGGGTTCGAGCGTGTAGTTCTTCTCCATTTCGACTTCGCCCTCCAGCACCTTGGCGCGGCAGGTACAGCAGACGCCGCCCTTGCAGGCATAGGGCAGGTCCAGCCCGGCGGCCAGCGCGGTGTCCAGCACTTTGGCGTCGGTCATCGGCAGGCGCATCTTGTGCTGCTTGCCGTCCAGCACCACCACCAGTTCGGCGGTGCCGGCCTGGTCGGTCGCAGCCGGCGCGACGCGCCGCGGCTGGGTCAGCGGCACGCCGAAGCGCTCGGCGTGGATCCGGTGCGGGTCCAGCCCGGCGGATTTGAGGGCTTCCTCTACTTCGTCGATCATTGACGCGGGGCCGCATACAAAGGCGGCATCGATGTCATCCACGGGCAGCAGGGTCTGCAGGAAGGCGGCCACGCGTTCGCGGTCGAGCCGGCCGTGCAGCAGGTCCACCTCCTGTGGCTGGCGCGACAGCACGTGGTACAGCGTGAAGCGCGACAGATACTGGTTCTTCAGGTCTTCGAGCGCCTCGGAGAAGATGATCGTGTCGACGCTGCGGTTGCCGTAGACCAGCGTAAAGCGGCTTTGCGGCTCCGTGGCCAGCGTGGTGCGGATCAGCGACAGCACCGGCGTGATGCCGCTGCCGGCCGCAAAGGCCACATAGTGGCGCGATGCGCTGGCGTCGAGCGGCACGTGGAAGCGGCCGTCGGGCGTCATCACGTCGAGCGTCTGGCCGGGGGCGACGGTGTCGTGCACCCACGTGGAGAACACGCCATCGTCCACCAGCTTAACGGCCACGCGGAGTTCGCCGCGCTCGTCGTAGTCGTGCACGCCGCAGCAGATCGAGTACGAGCGGCGCACATCCTTGCCCTCGACAGGCGCCTTGATCGTCAGGAACTGGCCCTGCGTGAAGCGGTAGGCGTCGCGCAGTTCGGGCGGCACTTCGAAGGCGATCGAGACCGTGTCGGCGGTCTCCGGGCGAACCTGCGCCACGCGTAGCGGATGGAACTGTGGAGTCATGGGCCGGGCGGTGCTCAGTAGGGTTTGAAGTAGTCGAACGGCTCGCGGCAATCCAGGCAACGATAAAGCGCCTTGCAGGCCGTGGAGGCAAAGCGCGACAGCTCTTGCGTGTGGAGGCTGCCGCAGCGCGGGCATGCGATGGCCGGCGCCTGCGCCTGGCGCGGCACGAAGCGCAACGGCCGGACGTTGCCGCCCGGCTGTGCCGGGCTGGCGCACTGGCCAGGCGGTGCGATGCCATAGGCGCGCAGGCTGGCGCGGCCGGCGTCGGTAATCCAGTCGGTGGTCCATGCCGGCGCCAGCACGGTGCGCACGCGCCACGGCGCCAGGCCGGCCGCTTCCAGCGCGCGGCCAACGTCTTCCTCGATCTGCGACATGGCCGGGCAGCCCGAGTACGTGGGGGTGATGATGGCCTCGATGGTCTGGCCGTCTTCGGCCAGCACCACGTCGCGCAGGATGCCCAGGTCGCGAATCGACACCACCGGGATCTCGGGGTCGGGTACTGCTTCGAGCGCGGCCCAGGCGCGGGACAGCCGGGCGTGGCGCGATAGCGGGGCGGCGCCGTCGCCTTGCGCGAAGGTCGGAGCAAACGGCGACGCCGGAGCCAGTTTCATCGGCGCAGGATGCGTGCGCATTGCGGGCCCCTTGTCACCACTGTGCGCCCGGATGGGCGCGGGCCAGCCCCTGCAGCTCGGCCAGCAGGTAGCTCATGTGTTCGGAATGCACGCCGTGCTTGCCGGTGGACATGAACCCCGACGGCGCCGGGCGCCGCAGCATGGCATCGTCGAGCGTGGCGGTTACCGTGGCGTCCCAGGCCTGGCGCAGCGTGGATGTCAGCAGGCCCACGCCCTGCGCGGCGGCTTCCTGCTCCACGGCATCGACGACGAAGCACTCGTTCATGTACGGCAGCAGGTGGTCGAGCGCCCGCTGCATGCGCGCGTGCGACGCCTCGGTGCCATCGCCCAGCCGCACCACCCAGTCGGCGGCATGGTGCAGGTGGTAGCGCACCTCCTTGGCCGACTTGGCCGCGATGGCCGCCAGTTCGGCATCGGTGCTCAGTTCCAGCGCCGGCCAGAGTTCGGCCATCAGCGCGCTGTACAGGAAGTTGCGCATGATGGTGACCGCGTAGTCGCGGTCGGCGCGTGCGGTGCCGGCCAGCGGGCCATGGTGCGGCAGTTCCTGCAGCGTCCAGTTGCGGAATTCGGGCTCGCTGCGCCAGTAGGCGTAGTCGTCCTCGTGCCGGGCCCGGCCGGTCAGCCGGCCTTCCAGCACGCCGGCATGGCTGTACAGCAGGCGCGACTGGCCGATCAGGTCGAGGCTGATGTTGGCCAGCGCGATGTCTTCTTCGAGCGCCGGGCCGTGGCCGCACCATTCGGCGTTGCGCTGACCCAGGATCAGCGCGTTGTCGGCCAGGCGCAGCACGTATTGCAGGGGAGCCGTTTGCGCCAGGGCAGGTGCGCCAGGGCGGTGCCGTCGGCTACGTTGGTTTGCGTCATGGGGCCGGCCTTACATGTGGTTCACTTCGTCGGGCAACTGGTAGAACGTGGGGTGGCGGTAGATCTTGTCGGCCGCCGGGTCGAACAGCTCGGCCTTTTCGGCCGGCGCGCTGGCCGTGATCGCCGCCGACGGCACCACCCAGATCGACACGCCTTCCTGCCGGCGCGTATAGACATCGCGCGCCATGTGCAGCGCCTGCTGGGCATCGGCCGCGTGCAGGCTGCCGCAATGCTTGTGTTCCAGGCCCTGCTTGCTGCGGACGAACACTTCCCACAGCGGCCATTCCTTCTGTTGTGACATGGTTGTCTCCGGGTCTGCTCCGGGTCTGCTCCGGGATGGGTTCAGGCGGCCCTGGCGGGTGCGTCGCGCCGGGCGCGCTTTTCGGCATGGGCCAGGGCGGCATCGCGCACCCAGGCGCCGTCTTCATGCGCTTTCACGCGGGTGGCCAGGCGTTCGCGGTTGCACGGCCCGTCGCCGTTGATCACGCGCCAGAACTCTTCCCAGTCCAGCGGGCTGTAGTCGTAGTGGCCGCGTTCGGCGTTCCACACCAGGCCGGGGTCGGGCAGCGTCACGCCCAGCACCTTGGCCTGCTCGACAGTGGCGTCGACGAACTTCTGGCGCAGGTCGTCGTTCGAAATGCGCTTGATGCCCCAGGCCATGGTCTGGGTGCTGTTGGTGGAGGCCGCGTCGGGCGGGCCAAACATCATCAGCACCGGAAACCACCAGCGGTCCACGGCGTCCTGCACCATGGCGCGTTGGGCCTCGGTGCCGCGCATCATGCTCAGCAGTGCGTCAAAGCCCTGGCGCTGGTGGAACGACTCTTCCTTGCAGATGCGGATCATGGCCCGCGCGTAGGGGCCGTACGAGCAGCGGCACAGCGGGATCTGGTTCATGATCGCCGCGCCGTCCACCAGCCAGCCGATCACGCCGACGTCGGCCCAGGTCAGCGTGGGGTAGTTGAAGATCGACGAGTACTTGGCGCGGCCAGAGTGCAGGCCGTCGAACAGGTCGTCGCGCGATGCATTGAGCGTTTCCGCCGCGCTGTACAGATAGAGGCCGTGACCGCCTTCGTCCTGCACCTTGGCCAGCAGGATGGCCTTGCGCTTGAGCGACGGCGCGCGGCTGATCCAGTTGCCCTCGGGCTGCATGCCGATGATTTCCGAATGCGCGTGCTGGGATATCTGCCGCACCAGCGTCTTGCGGTAGGCCTCGGGCATCCAGTCCATCGGCTCGATCTTGGCGTCTTCGGCCATGCGCGCGTCAAAGGCGGCCTGCCGGGCTGCCTGGTCGGCGTCGGCCGAGAGGGACCCGTGCTGCGGCTGGCCCGGCAGGTCGAGGCTTTGTGTGTACATCACGTCTCCTTGGCTTTCGTCTTTGGCGGGGCCGACCGGTTTGTTGTGCGTCGCGCGGAATGTTGTGGGGTCGGGCAGTCTGCTAAATATATATATAAACCGACCGGTCGGTCAATTTAACTGTCTGCGGATGGACACGTGTGTCCGGCGCCACGTGTAGTATCGAGCTTCCACGTCTTAATGGAGGGCAAGCGATGTCGAGCAAGGCTTACAGCAAGATCGCGGTGGCTGTGGATGGCAGCACCACGTCTGACCTGGCGCTGCAGGAGGCGATCCGCGTCGCCAGCGGCGGTGGCGGCACCGTGCTGGCGCTATATGTGGTCGACAACGGCGTCATGCTGTTCGATGCCGGGTTCTACGATCCCACGCAGATCGAACGGGCCTATGTGGACAGCGGCAAGAAGGCGTTGGAGGCTGCCGGCAGCGTGCTGGGCAGTGCCGGCGTGGCTTTCGAGGCGAAGCTGGTGGCCGATCCGGCCGTGATCGGCGATATCGCGGGGTCGATCAATGCAGTTGCCAGCGAATGGGGTGCGGACTTGCTGGTGATTGGCACACACGGCCGCCGCGGCGTGCGACGGCTGGTGCTGGGCAGCGTCGCCGAAGCCGTGATTCGTCAATCGACGATGCCGGTGTTGCTGGTGCGCGGCAAGGACTCCGCCGACTGAGAGGCGGCCCGGGCAGTCGAGACAACGGAGGCGGTCAGCTGGCAAACCGGAAATGGCCGCCGCGCAGCACGATCTCCCGGGCCTCGGTCAGCTCGAACAGCGATTCGGCTAGCTGCTCGATGCGCTTGCGATTGCTGGTGAAGGCACGCACGAGATCCTCCTCGCGCGCCGATTGTGCGCCGCAATACGCTTCCAGCGCTTCTGCCGTGACCGAGTACTGCGACCTGTTGCCGTTCACGGTGGCCGGGCAGGACAGCGTCAGGCTTGCCCCGCAGTAGGTGGGAACGGTGCTGGGAAAGGTGATATCGACCATGGCGTACCTCGTCTTGCCGGGAACGGGGAAATCGCGAATATCCCTTCAATATAGGCAATGGCGGTTGCCAGGCAAGGCGTCAGCCGGCGCGTGCCCCGGGCAGCCTCACGCGCCCGGCCTCCGCCTGTTCCGCCGCCAATGCCCGCAGCCCGGCCACGGTGCGGTGAGCGCTATCGATATGGGCATCCGCGTAGGTGCACTGTTCGGCCAGGAAGTGTTCGAACGGGGCGTCGGAAGGCGAGAGCGGTGCGATGCGCGCGGAAGCAATCGCCGCGCTGACGCCGGTGCGGCCCGGGCGCACGGCCACCTCGGCCAGTCGGGCTTCCAGGTCGGTCAACAGAGACTGGATGCCGGCGCCAGGCACCGCGTGCACTTCGCCCGACTCCGCGCCCGCGCGGACCAGGCCGGCCAGTGATGCCATCCGCCGCGCCGTGACGTGCAAGGCGGCGTGCGCAGCGCCAAGCCTGGGGTCGAGGTCGCCGACGCACTGTGCCAACGTGTCTTCGGCGCGCGTCGAAGCCCGGCCGGCTGCCACGCGCAAGGCTTCCAGCCGCATCCGCGCTGGCGTGACGCTGCGGGCGGTGCTGATGGCGGCGCGCAGGTACACGGCGTTGACGGACAGGGCATCCAGGCTGTGCCGATAGGCGCGCGACAGCTCGGCGCGCGGCGCCAGCACGTAGTAGCTGGCCAGCGCGATCAGGCATCCGATGGCCGTATCCATCCCGCGCAGGGCCGCGACATGGCTGCTGCTCGACGCGGGCTCGCCCAGCCACGAAAGAGAATGACCGCTGGCGTCAGGCAAAACGCAAAGCCGCCGGCGCTGCCGGCCAGCCGCAGCGCGTAGGCGGCGGCCAGGAACACCGCGCTCAGCCCCAGCGCCAGCATCGGCGTCGGATGGGCCAGGCCGATCAGGCACGCCAGCAGCGCACCGGCCAGGGAGCCGGCAAAGCGGTGGAACGAGATCTGCCGCGTGGTCTGCAGGCGCGGGCTCAGCACCATGATCACGGTCACGGCCACCCAGTAGCCATGGTCGACCTGCAGCAGTTGCGACGGCAGCAGGCTCAATCCGCCGGCAAACGCCATGCGGAGCGCATGGCGCGTCACGCGGGCGTCGCGCGCGGCGATATCGGCCAGGGTATGGCCGATCCGGTCGACGACTCTGGCCAGTCCCGCATTCGGCCAGACAAAGGTCTCGCGCCAGCGATCGAACGACTGATGCTGGGCCAGTGCCGCCAGGGCGGACTGATAAGCCGGCGGCGCGCCGGCGTTGGCCCGCTGGCCGATCAGCCGGCGGACGTCGCGATCCAGCATCGCGCTGAGGGCGGGCAGGTCCGGCGCATGGCGGGCCAGCGCCTGCCGTACCTGCGCCTGCGTATCGGCCAGGCAGCGGGCGGCGTAGACCAGGGGCAGGCCATGTCGATCGACGGCGCGCTCGCGCAGCTCTCCGGCCACGATCAGCAGCGCGAAGATGGCGTCCGCCACGGTCACCGCGTAGGCGTAGTGGAGCATCCCGACGGGATCGAGCATGCCGCGCCGGCCAGTCACGGCGCCGCGCGCCGCTTCGATCCGCAGGCGGATTTCCTTCTTGTATAGGGAGGTGTCTTGCAGCCCCGGCGCGGCCAGATGCTCGGCAAAACGCTGCAGGGCGTCGTAGGCGGCGATGATTTCGGGCCGCGGGCGCGCGTCGCGCTGGGATGGGATCAGCACCAGCGATATCAGGCACGCAAAGACGCCGCCGCGCAGATAGTCCACGCCGGCGGTCCAGGCATGAACAAGCACCGCGCCGTCGGCCACCGGCTGCAGACAGGCGGCAATCAGCCCCACGTAGAGCAGCTTGAAGCACAGCGCGGCGGCGGGGCCTCGTATTTCGGCCAAACCGGCAATCAGACCTGCACAGATGACAACCGCCAGCGCGATCAGCGGCGACGCCGCCAGGCTTGCGCCCAACACGCTGGCCACCGCCCCGCCGACCCCACCGCACCGAGCCCGCGCATGCGAGCGCCGGCCGTACCGTGCCGATCGGCCAGGCATGTCCAGATCGACGCGGTGGCCGACCACAGGTAGCCGTTGTCTCCCGTCAGCCAGGCAATGCCAGCCAGCGCGAAGAACGAGAGCGCATAGACCACACCGCGCTGCAGGAACGCGGAATCGGGCCAGAAAGAGAGGGAGCGCGGGGCGCGGCGCATGGTCGGGGCGAAGGAGTGGATGTCTCAGGGTGAGTACGGATGCCACTCTACGGATAGTATTGCTGCGTCGCAACAATTCCGAGAATTCGATGCCTTTTGCCCGACGGCGGTGCCGGATCGCACCAACGCCGGGAAATGAGGCGCATGACGGTGCAACTGTCACATTTCAGAAGTTCGGCGATTGAAAGAACTTCAGTGCGGCCTGGATTCCCCGGATTTGGGCAAAAAAAACCCGCGCAGGTTGTGCGCGGGTTGGAATCCACCGAGGTGGTGGAGGAGACAGACTTCACTATACACGACTTGTTGCGACGCACCAAGTAGCTTCGAAACAAATGCCTGCAAGAGAGCACAATATCCGTTGTTGTCGTACAACACGGGGTCGTGCAGGCATGAAAATGTCATCGAAAGAGGTAGGCAATCCACACGGCCGCAGCCATGCCCACGACGTCAGCGAACAGGGCACATCCGAGAGCGTGTCGGGTATTTCGCACGTTGACGCTGCCGAAGTAGACCGCCAGCACATAGAAGGTGGTTTCCGTAGATCCCTGGATGATGGCGGCCAGCCGCCCCTGGAAGGAATCCACGCCATAGGTTGTCATCACATCCACCATGAGGCCCCGCGCGCCGGCGCCGGACAGGATCTTCATCAACCCAACGGGCAGGGCGGGGACGAAGTCCGTGTTGATGCCCAGCCACATGAAGCCTGCGGTCAGGCCGTCCATGACCACGTCCATGCAGCCGCTGGCCCGGAATAATCCGATCGCCACCAGGATCGCGACCAGATAAGGAATGATCTGCACGGCCACGCCGAACCCTTCCTTGGCGCCGTCGATAAAGGCGTCGTAGACACTCACGCGCCGGATCGCGCCGCAGACCAGGAACAGCATGATCAGCGACAGGATGAAGCCGCTGCCGGCCAGCGCCGTCATCTGGCTGACCTGATCGGGCGGTGCGTGCCGCAGCCAGGCGAACAGGCCGGCCACCGCCAGGGCCACCACCGCAAAGGCGGCCAGCACCGCCGGCTTGAGAAGATTCAGCCGTTGCACCCAGGCCACGGCCAGCAGGCCAGCCAGGCACGACGCGCCTGTGGCCAGCAGCGTTGGCAGGAAGATGTCGGCGGCGTTGAAATTGACCAGCCCCTGCTTGACGGCCATGGCCTGGCGGATGGCGATGACGGACGTCGGGATCAGCGTCAGCCCGGCCGTATTCAGCACGATGAACATGATCTGGGCGTTGGTGGCCGTGTCGGGCTGCCGGTTCAGCGTCTGCAGCTCGCGCATGGCATTCAGGCCCAGCGGCGTGGCCGCGTTGTCGAGCCCCAGCATGTTGGCGGACACGTTCATCATCATCGCGCCTTGCGCCGGGTGGCCCTGCGGCACGCCGGGAAAGAAATGGCGCAACAGCGGGTTCATCAGCCGGGCGAACAGGTCGATCACGCCGGCCCGCTCGCCAATACGCATGATGCCGATCCACAGGCTCATCACGCCGACCAGGCCAAGAGAAATCTCAAACGCCGTACGCGAGCTGTCGAAAAGGCTGGTCAGCAGGGCGGGGAAGACCGTAACGTCGCCGCCAATGAGCCGGACGCAGGCGGCGAGAAAGGAAAGTAGGAAAATCCGAGCCAGACGAGGTTCAGTGCCATCGACGTAAAAGAGGCCAGTGGAAGGCTTCGCCACATGAGTCGCGGCGAAGCCTCGCATCATAGCCTGCCGGTCTCACGCGATGTCGGCCCCGCGCTCGGCCAGCAGCGCCCGCAGGATGGAGCGATGGCAGTGCGCCTCGTCCTCGCAATAGCAACCCAGCGAGAAATTGGTCTGATGGGAGAAGGCGGCCAGCAGATCGAGCGTACGGCTGGCGTCGGGCTGGGCCATTTCGGCGCGAAAGTGCCTCTCGAACGCGCGCCAGCCCCTGGCGTCGTTGGTCGCCTGCGCCGCCAGGGCCCGCGCCACGAGTTCGGCGGACGGCGACAGCACGGGATACCAGACGTCGTAAAAATCGCGGCTCGCAAACTCGGCCTTCGGCACCCCGCGTGGCGGACGCCGGACGGTACCCATGCGCAGCCCTTCGCCTGGGGCACGCGGTTCGCCCAGCCGGACGATGCGGATGGTCATCGGAATTTCTCCAGGATCACGCCGTCACGGCCCGCTTGAGCCCGAGGTCGTGAATCATGGTGTCACGCATGACAAACTTCTGCACCTTCCCTGTCACAGTCATCGGCATTTCCTCAACAAAGCGGATGTAGCGGGGGATCTTGTAATGGGCGATCTGGTCGCGGCAAAAGGCGCGGATGTCATCCTCCGTGGCGGTCTGCCCGGGTTTGAGCACGATCCACGCGCAGACTTCCTCGCCATACTTGGCGTCGGGCACGCCGAACACCTGCACCGCCTGGATCTTCGGATGGCGGAACAGGAATTCCTCGATTTCGCGCGGATAGACGTTTTCGCCGCCTCTAATCAGCATGTCCTTGACGCGCCCGACGATGTTGCAATAGCCGTCGGCATCGATGGTGGCCAGGTCGCCGGTGTGCATCCAGCCGTCACGGATTGCCTCGCGCGTGCGTTCGTCGTCATCCCAATAGCCCTGCATGACAGAGTAGCCCCGCGTGCAAAGTTCACCGGTCTCGCCGCGCGCCACGATCTCGCCCGTGGCATCGACCACCTTGCATTCCAGGTGCGGCTGGACGCGGCCCACCGTGGCCACGCGCTTGTCCAGCGGGTCGTCGGTGGCGCTCTGGAACGACACCGGGCTGGTTTCCGTCATGCCGTAGGCAATCGTCACTTCGGCCATATGCATGTCAGTGACCACTCGCTTCATCACCTCGATCGGGCACGGGGCACCGGCCATGATGCCGGTGCGCAGGTTGGAAAAGTCGAACTGGCGGAAATCCGGGTGATCGAGCTGGGCAATGAACATGGTCGGCACGCCGTGGAGCGCCGTGCATCGTTCCTCGGAAACGGCTTGCATCGTTGCCAGCGGATCGAACGCCTCGCCCGGAAATACCATGCAGGCGCCGACCGACACACAGGCCAGTACGGACAGGACCATGCCGAAGCAGTGATATAGCGGCACGGGGATGCACAGGCGGTCGTCGGAGCCCAGGCGCATCGCCATGGCGACAAAGCGTCCGTTGTTGACGACGTTGTGATGGGTCAGCGTGGCGCCTTTCGGGTTGCCGGTGGTCCCGCTGGTGAACTGGATATTGATGGCGTCGTGGGGATCGAGCTGGCGGGTCAGGGCATCGAGCGTCGTGGATTCGGCCGGCTGGAGCAGGTCTGCGTAGTTCAGCATCCCCGGTGTGGTGTCGTCGCCCATCCGGACGACGAACTGAAGGTTCGGCAGGCGGCTCGCCCGCAATTGGCCCGGCGTGGCATCAGCCAGTTCGGGCGCCAGTGCCTGCAGCATCTCTATATAG